>JAHIZR010000458.1 GCA_018814465.1 bacterium
CACTGAATACGCTCTGCATCAGAACTACCCGAATCCCTTCAATCCCGAGACCAACATCAGCTTTGATCTCGCCGAAGCGGGCGCGATCAAGCTGACCGTTTTTAACCCGCTGGGTCAGACAGTCGCGACGCTGGTGAACGGCACAATGGCTTCCGGACGTCACACCATCGCCTTTGATGGCACAAACCTGACTTCCGGTCTCTATTACTACCGTCTCGAAGCCGGCGACTTCTCCGCCATTCGTAAAATGGTCCTGATGAAGTAGCCTCCTGTTTGTACTGTTTGCTTAAACCGCCCCGCACGATGTGCGGGGCGGTTTTGCTCTTGTGGGGCTGTATAATTAAAGTGCTGTTAGCCTCTCCGAACTTTCCCTGAATAGATATAGTTACTATACTATTCCACTATTTAAAAGTATAGTAACTACACATCACCTCAAAATCCGATATCGTCAAACTTCAATAATATAGTTGGAGCCTCTTTGAGTATCAAGCCGATTAATATATATTAGAATCAACACAGTTTCATTTAGTTTGAATAGCTTGATAATATATCCAAAGGGTAACAAGAATGAAGAAGTCCTTAATTATTTTGATGTGTCTCGCATTGCTTTGCGGAATCACAGCCGCCCAAAACCTTGACATTATTCCCGCCTATTCCGAGGATTTTGAAGCGACCGACGGCGGATGGGTATCCGACAATGCCGATGGCTGGCAGTGGGGCATCCCCACTTATTGGGCAGGACCGAGCAGCGCCCATAGCGGAAGTAATTGCTGGGGGACGCGAATCGCTGAATCCTACGGCAACAACGCTTGCTTCAACATGGTGCTGGCTCCCGGATTGCAGGTGATCAGTGCCGACGCGACTTTTGAATGCTGGCTGTGGTATAACACCGAGACAAATTGGGACGGCGGCCATTTTTTAGTGAGCACGGATGACGGCGCGAATTGGCAGTCGGTGCCTCCCGAAGGCGGCTACCCGCGCCCAGAGGTTTTCGGTAATCCCTGTATCGGGGGAGGAGTCCCTGTTTGGGCGGGTGCTTCCGGTGACTGGCTGCATGTTGTTATTCCGATCGGTCAGTTTAACGGTCTGGTTCCGCAATATAAGTTTAAGTTCGGATCCAACGACAGCTACTATGCAGACTATGGCGGTCTCTACGTCGATGATGTTGTTATCTATGGTCTGGAAGGAGAATGCGATGTTCTCAATCCGGCGATGGTCGATGTCTCCGGTGGAATTCCTATGTGTCAATGTATCGATGTCTGTTATAACGAACCGCTGATCATTTGCTTCTGGCCACTGATGGAAAATGAGAAACCCATCCTGTATCGCTTTGATGAAGGCTGTACGGGTGATCCTTTCCGCGATAATGAAACAATCCCCGGATTCGGTTGTGATTACGTAGACTGTCCTCCTGCTTATCCGGATACCGTAGGTGAATTCTACTACAGTGAGGAGTTGGGCGGTTGGTGTATTGAAGTCGTCGCGCATGCAAACGGCTGCTTCTGCGTCTGCATCGACGATATCTTGCCCGTCGAACTGGCCGGCTTTGAAGCGATTCCGGCTGACGGCGAAATCACCTTAAATTGGACGACAGCATCCGAAGCCAACAACGATCGCTTTGAAATCATGCGCGATGCGGCACTCATCGGCGTTGTCAAGGCAAGTAATTCCGCGACCGGACATTCCTATTCATGGACTGAATCCAACCTGACTAACGGTTGTGAGTATACGTATTCGCTGGTGACAATCAGCATGGACGGCCTCCGCGAAACCCTCGGGACTATTTCGTCTACGCCGAACTTCGATGCGGCCTCCGTCACTGAATACGCTCTGCATCAGAACTACCCGAATCCCTTCAACCCCGAGACCAGCATCAGCTTCGATCTCGCCGAAGCGGGCGCGATCAAGCTGACCGTCTTTAACCCGCTGGGTCAGACAGTCGCGACGCTGGTGAACGGCACAATGGCCTCCGGACGTCACACCATCGCCTTTGATGGCACGAACCTGACTTCCGGCCTCTACTACTACCGTCTCGAAGCCGGCGACTTCTCCGCTATCCGCAAGATGATTCTGATAAAGTAACACACTATCGAAGAATAGTTGTTTCAACCGCCTCACACATTATGTGGGGCGGTTTTTTTATCCTGAGTGGGGTCTTAATACTAAGAGAATGCATGCCTCCTCTACTGCGTCCGCTCTGGATATATTAATTATAGCTTATCAGTCTCTTCAAATATAGTAACTACACACCAAGTTTTACGCATAAGCTCTCGTATATCGAGAATCTTTGTAGAGTAGCTTTAAGTATCAACGTCTATCCTGTATATTAAGAGCGCAATACATTGAAGTTTTTAGACGAACGAATAAACTATTACAGGTGACCAGTATGAAAAAATTTCTCGTAGTTTTGATGAGTCTTACGCTCCTATGCGGGATCGCGTCTGCTGACAATGGACAGCCGCAGCATTCCGCGCTCGCCGCTGATCTTTTGGTAAGGATCGAATCGAATCAACTCAAGCTGACCTCTGAGCTGGAAGCTCTGGAAGCCGACATTGCGGCAGCCAAACTCAACGGAGAAGACCCCTCTTATCTGTTTGCTTTAATTGATGACGTTCGCAACGAACTCGGCATGAACAATGCCAAGGAATTTGGCCGCTATCCACTGGCTCTGGATGAAGGCGGTGAAAACTGTGATGGCGCAACTATCATCACCTCGCTTCCCTATTCAGACACCGGAAATACGTGCGATAACGTTGATAATGACGCACCCACTTGCGGAGGCATTACCAATTATCCATCCCCGGATGTGTATTATGCTTTCACACCAGCGGTGAATATGGAGGTTCGCGTATCCACTTGCCTGCCGGGCACTGATTTCGATACGATTCTAAAAATCCGTGACAGTGCGGGAAATCTTGTAGCTTGCAATGACGACGGCCCCGGCGATGCCTGTGATTTGCCGAATTACGATTATAAGAAATCTACAATCGGATGTACTCAGTTAAACGCCAACGAACGCTATTGCATTGTTGTTGACGGATACAATTGGAATCCGAATGGTCTTTACGCCAACTATAAATGCGGTAACTATGAGATCACGGTTGAAGAGTGCGAACCGCCGCCGGCTCCGCCAGTTTGTCCTGAAGGCTCGCTTTTCGCTCAAACTCCTTATGGACCCGATGGCAATTGGAATGCCGGAGTCAGCGATCTGCGCGATCCTCCCGCTTATGACGAAGTGGTTCGTTACGAGTCCTTCTCAGGTGTAAACGAACCTATTTGTGGTATCAGTTGGTGGGGCTATAGTTTTAGATATACTGGCTCAGGCTGGGTTGTGTGTGACGAAGATCCCATGACCTTTGCAATCTCTTTCTTTACTGACAATGCCGGAGCGCCGGGATCTCTGGTACAAACCGATACGGTTACACTCTCTCGTCAGGAAACAGGCATTATCTATAGTGGACTTTATCCGCTTTATTCATGGAGCACGTCTTATGATTCGCCGATCGCGCTTTCCGATGGCTGGGTATCTATTGAGGGCGTCAGCGTGGGCAGTCCTGAAAATTGCTGGTTCCTTTGGGCAACTTCACCGGATGGAGATGGCACTTCTCTGCTGTTCCAGACCCCCGGTGTACCATTAACGATAGCATACTTCGACCTCAGCTTCTGCTTAACTGGCTGTGATATTTGCGAAGCCCCGGAAATCGCCACTGTCGATGTTTCCGACGGCATTCCCACCTGTGCTTGTGTTGACGCCTGTCAAGGTCCGCAGACCGTCGTCTTTGCTCCGCTGACAATCGACCAGCGCCCGCTGTCCGTCCGCTTCGACGAAGGCTGTGACGGCGAACCCTTCCGCGGCGATCCGCTTATTTTACCGGGATACAGTTGTGAAGAAACCGATTGTCCGCCCGCCTATCCCGATCCTGTCAGCGATTTCTACTACAGTGCAGATCTCGGCGGTTGGTGTATTGATGTAGTCGTCAACGCCGATGGCTGTTACTGTGTCTGCATCGATGATATTCTGCCCGTCGAACTGGTCGGCTTTGAAGCGATTCCGGCTGACGGTGAAATCACCTTAAGCTGGACAACCGCCTCTGAAGTGAATAACGATCGATTTGAAATCATGCGCGACGCCACCCTCATTGGTGTCGTCGACGCGCACAATTCCGCAACCGGACATGCATATAGTTGGACAGAGAGCAACCTAACCAATGGCCGCGAATATTCCTACTCCCTGATCGCGGTCAGCATGGACGGCATCCGCGAAACCATCGGCACTGTCTCGGCTACTCCCTCGGCAAATGCCGCAAC
>JAHIZR010000459.1 GCA_018814465.1 bacterium
AACAAGGCGTCCCCACATGGGCAAGTCTCGGAAACTCATGCATGCCGTGCCGGGGGACAACCGTTCCATAATTGTTCATTCGCACGACCCCCAACTCCCCCTCCTGAAGATTCAGATCCCGAAACGCCTCCAAATAGGAAGGAGCATAATAATCATCATCATCCGCGAATACGATCCAGTCGCCGTGCGATAACCCGATTCCATGATTGCGCGGCTCCGAACCGTAACGGCCGTCCTTTTGGGCCAGCCAGATAAATCGCATCGCGCCACTCTCGATCCCCCGAAAATACTCTTTGATTTCCTCCGGCGGCGGTCCGTCATAGACAATGATATGCTCAAAATCGCGATTCGTCTGAGTGGCGAACTGTGCCATAAGCCGCTTCAGTACCGGCAACTCGCGACTCGCCGCCGTAATTACGGATATCCCTGTCATATAAGCCTGCCGCTTATCTCGCACCGCTTCATCGCCTTCCCTCCCTCATTGCGATTTGCTGAACCGCTTTAAAAGTTTCTGCACCGCCTCCGCGGCATCCGTCACACTCAGCGGCCCTAACACTTTGCTCTCCACCGGACCTCTGCTCGGCTTCACAAACAGCGTGTCACTGTAGCTTGGCTCCGACTCCTCTCCATGCGGCAACAAGACTAACTGCGGAGTCCCCACCGCTGCCGCCAAATGCCGCCGCGGAGTGTCATGACCAATCCATAGGATGCACTTCGAGATCGCCGCCGCCTGGTTTCGCAAATCAACCTTCGCCGAAAAATCCGCCACCACCCTGCTTAAACTCTCGTCCGCCTGATCTAATCCAGGTACTCCCACCGCCACCGACTTTAATCCGATCGAATCCAGATTCGCAATCAGTATCTCAAAACGAGGCACGGGCCATCTGCGCTTCGCATCCGGCCCGTAGGGATCTATTGCCACGCATAACGCAGGATTCACTTTGCGCGGCCATCGCGGACCTTTCATCGCCGAAATGTCAAGCACAGGCCGCCCGCTTTCCAGCGAGACCTCTACTCCACATTCCTGCTTAAGGTGCGCGATCAAGTTCATTATCTGCATGCGCGCCATTCGCCAGCACGCATTTTCAATTTAATTCGATTTTCGACGGGCCGGGATTAAGCTTTATAAAATTGTCATTCTGGACACCGCCGCCAATCGTCAAACACTGATAATTTCCGGCCAATGACTCAGCGGGCGTCCAGAATCTCAATCAGCGCGGTTCCCTGCCTGAAAAACTGCCGAATTGGCCTAAGCACAGAGCAGGTTCAACTTTCGAGTACGCTTAGGTGCGCAACCCGGCCGGAACACTCTCCACACGAGTTGCTTTATACAACCGCCTCTTCCTTCACCCAGTCATATCCCGCCCGCTCAAGCTCAAGCGCCAAATCCTTATCGCCGGACTTGACGATCTTACCGTCAACCAGAATATGCACAACATCAGGAACAATATAGTTCAGCAGCCGCTGATAGTGAGTTATCACCAACGCGCCAAAGCCTTCACCGCGCAGTTCGTTTACGCCGCGAGAAACTATCTTCAACGCGTCTATGTCCAGACCGGAATCGGTCTCGTCCATGATCGCCATCTCCGGCTTCAGCATGCCCATCTGCAATACTTCATTGCGCTTCTTCTCACCGCCGGAAAATCCTTCATTCAAAAAACGCTTGGTGAACTCCGGCTTGATATCCAGCAGCTTTATCCACTTCTCCAGTTCGGCATTGAATTCCTTCAATGAAGGCGTTTTACCAAAGCGCTCCGTCAATGCCAACCGCAAAAAATTCATCACCGAAACACCGTAAATCTCCTGCGGATACTGAAACGCCAAAAACAAACCACGCTTGGCGCGCTCGTCCGGCTCCAAATCCTGCAGCTCCTCGCCGTTCCACAGTATCTCACCTGCAGTGACTTCGTACTTAGGATGCCCCATCACCGCTGATGCCAGCGTCGACTTCCCGCTGCCGTTCGGTCCCATTATCGCATGTATTTCACCAACCGGGACTGCCAAATCCAGCCCCTTGAGTATTTCCTTACCCTCCACTGCGACGTGAAGGTTCCTGATCTCGAGTTGCTTCAACACGATCTCCGTAGCTTCTATAAATTTATAATTATTCCTTCTCGATCTGGAGGTCCTTGGCTACCTCCGGCGATGCCGCGCCGTTTGACGACATATCCGGCATAATCGATAGCTCCGACTTGACCACCAACTCGGCCAGCGTCCGGCTGCGGAAAAAATGACGAAGCTGATTCTCCGCCGCTCGCCAGAGCGGTCGAACCGTGCAGTGCTGCGACCGCTCGCACCGCTCCGGATCCATCGTGCATTCATTGAAAGCAAGATTGCCTTCAAAGGCCTCGATGACTTCTAATACGTTTATCTCCTCGGGCGGTTTTCCCAGTGAAACTCCGCCACCCTTGCCGCGATGTGTCTCGAGCAAACCCAATCCAGAGAGATGTGCGACTATCTTCGTCAGAAATACTCGCGGGATATGCTGCCGTTCCGCAATCTCCCGAGTCACCAGTGGTTTGCCATCGTTCTCGTGCCGCGCGACGTCTATCAAGAGTCTTAGCGCGTAGTCAGCTTGTAATGAAATTAACATTGTGCGTTACCAAATAAGACTGCTCCTGTCAGGTTTAATATACCAAAATCAACGCCTCGTGTCAAGTCCCAACGAAATAATAACCTTAACTTAATCTCTTGCAAAACATAGAGTCATATAACTCACAAGAGGCCTTGACTCATAAAAGGAGGCGTATTATATTGCTTTGACGCAGCCGTAGGGGTGGCATCCGATCCAATGCGAATCGGAGCCTGAGAAAGTCCCTTGGAACCTGATCCGGATAATGCCGGCGGAGGTAACGGTGCGTGCCAGTCTTCAACCAGTTACTGAGTTCCCAAGGGTTTGATTATGGCCGCATCCGTTCTTACGGGTTGCGGTTTTTTGTTTCAAACCTGAAAGGAAACTCATCATGAAAAAATTTCTTAGCCTCGCCTTCCTGATCTGCTGTCTCGCTCAAGCAGAGGCAGCGGACCTCCACGGTCAAATCCTCAACTCGCAAAACGGCGTCGGGATACGAGACGTCGAACTACAACTCGACAATACAAACCTCCAAACTTCCACCGACAAGCGCGGACGCTATGCGTTCGACAACATTCAGCCGGGTCGCTACGTAGTTACGGTTCAGCACGAAAACTTCAATCCCTACCGCTTCGAACTGAACATCAGCGATTCCGACCGCAGAATCCGCAAGGATATCGAATTGAAACCCGCGGTTCCGGGACAGACTTCTTTGCAATATATGTCGCAAGAACCAAAGTACGCCCTGGATGATATCATCATTACCACGTCGCGCGCCTCCTCCGAACACCCCGTCACCTTCTCTAATATCACACGCTCCGAAGTCGAACAGGGTTCCTTTGGCCAGGACATTCCTCTCCTCTTCTCCGAACAACCAAACTTGTACACGTACTCAGATGGCGGCAATGGCTTCGGCTATTCCTACATCAAAATGCGCGGTTTCAATCAGAATCGCATCGGTGTGCAGCTTAACGGTGTTCCGCTGAATGACGCTGAATCCCACGAAGTCTTTTGGATTGACCTCCCCGACTTCGCCGAAGATGTGCAGGATGTCCAAATCCAGCGAGGCGTCGGCAGCTCCCTCTATGGCGGCGCCGCCCTCGGCGGCTCGATTAATCTCGTCACCAAAACGCCCGGCATCGGCGACACTCCCGGCATCCGCGCCGAATCCATGTACGGAAGCTGGAATACTCGCCGCGCTTCCGTGAAACTCGAATCCGGCCGTATTAATGGACGATATGCTTTAACCGGACGGCTTACGCGCATGCAAAGCGACGGTTATCGTAATGACTCATGGCTCGAAACATGGAGTTACTACCTCGCCGCCTCGCGCTTCACTCCCGCCCACACGACCAAACTCGTCTTCTACGGCGGACCCGAAAAAACTCACCTCGCTTACAATGGCGCGACGCGCGCCGAACTGGAAGCTGACCGCCGCTATAATCCCCTCTCCCATCCCGACGAGATCGATAACTTCTTCCAGCCCCATTACGAACTGCATGACGAATGGACTTTGTCAAACAAGATCACTCTGAACAATACCCTCTATCTCTTTAAAGGCGACGGCTACTACGATCAATGGAAAGCAGACCGCGACCTCGGCGAATACTTCTTTGATGCCCCCGGAGCGGACACGCTGGCCGCCGATCTCCTGCGCCGCCGCAATGTGTCCGAAATAGACGGCGGTTGGATTCCGCGGCTTTCGCTCGAACATAAATACGGCGAAACCATTTTCGGCGGAGAACTCCGGCTTCACGATGCCCGCCACGAAGGCACGGTCCTCTGGGCAAGCGTCCTACCCGCCGGAACTCGCCCCAATCAGCATTACTATGATTATAAAGTTAAAAAACAGAGCTTGTCAGGCTTTGTTCACAACCTTTTCACTATCAATGACCGAACCAAAGCGATGGTTGATCTTCAGCTACAAAGCCACACGATCGAGCTGTACGATGATCAGCTTCAAAATACATCCTTCGACGAAAACTTCTCCGCTTTCAATCCCCGAGTCGGTCTGAATTATCGCCTGTTTGATGCTAAAGAGAAAAGCTGGCAGCCGCTGACCGTAGTCTATGCCAATCTATCATGGGCACAAAGAGAGCCTGCATCAAAGGATATCTACAATCCGCAGGACTATTACCGCCTGCCCTTTATTACACCGGACTATTTCTCCAATGGTGCCGAGGGTGGCGTCTATACAGGTCCGGCGTTGAACCCCGAGAAACTCACTAACTACGAAACTGGGATTCATCTGCAATGGATGCGCGCTCGCCTCGGTCTGAATTACTATCATATGATGCTCAAGGATGCCATCGTCACCGACAACGGTCAGCTCGACGATCTCGGCAATCTGCTCTCCGCTAATGCCGATGAAGTCCTGCATAAGGGCTTCGAGATCGTGACCTCATACAGCCCGGCGGATTTCCTGAACCTGACCGCCAACCTTGCCCTCACCGATCACTCCTTTGTCCGCTACGACGAAGTCGACTGGAACACTTGGGAACTCACCGCCCGCGACGGCAACCGCATCGGTCAGGATCCCGAATACCTTGCCAACGCGCAAGCAAATTTCGATTATAAAGGGTTGCTTGGGAGCTTAAGTCTCCGCGCCGTCGGCAAACAATACACGGATAACTCACAGAATGAGGAAACCGCAATCGATGCCTTTACGTTAATCAACCTCATGGTCGGTTATCGCCTGCGCAACCTGCCCGGCGGCATTCCGCTCGCCGAATTGCGAGTCCGAGTCATCAACCTCTTTGATACCGAATACGAATCCGTCGGCTACGGAGACACCTATATCGTCGGCGCCCCCCGCGCTTTATATACCACCCTCGCCGTCGAACTCTAAGATACGTTCCGCCGAGCTGTCCGTCCCCGCGCAGCCGAAAAACTCTGACACGCCGAGCCGGGCTAAGCACAGAGTTCGTTGTACAAAAGAGTTCTTTGAGGTGCGCAACCCGGCCGGAATAATAAATACCTCTGTCATTCCGGAAACTTGCCGCAGTCTTCGAAGGGAAGTTATCCGGAATCTCTCGCGCCGCCGCATCGCCAATATTTGACAGTATCATCCTGAACCATGCAGCTTGCCGGCTCTCTCTGCGCAGCCTATCCTGCATGGTGAAGGATCTTCCGCCGTCGAGTCACTATTCTTACGAGTACAAATCACGGCGGACAGGTAAGAGCCACAAATCAATCAAAGCAGAAAAAGCTCTGCCATTGCATGACCACCGGCCTCTCTAACATCTCCCCCCTCGACCTTTTCTTCCCCGCCCTCTTCATCGGTGCGCTGCTGGCGGTCGGCTTCGTGCGCTCGGGCAAACGCAACGACACCGAAGAGTTCTTACTAATGGGCCGGAGCCTTTCCGCTCCGGCCTTCGTCATGTCGTTGGTCACATCGTGGTACGGCGGCATCCTTGGCGTCAGCGAATATTCCTACTCCTACGGCTTGTCCAACTGGTTCGTCTTCGGATTGCCCTATTATCTGCACGCCGTCATCTTCGCGCTGTTTCTGGCAAAACGCGCCCGACGATCCAGACTCTATTCCATTCCCGACAAGCTGCGGCAAGCCTACGGAAATTCTCCCGCTCGCTTAGGCGCGCTGGTCATCTTCCTCACCACCATGCCCGCCGCCTATCTGCTCATGCTCGGCAAGCTCACTTCCTGGATGTTCGGCTGGTCCTATCCCATCGCGCTGCTGGCCGGAGTGCTTTTCTCCACGCTCTACATCTATACCGGCGGACTGCGCAGCATCGTACGCACCGACATCCTGCAGTTCGCGGTCATGTACGGCGGTTTCGCGATCATGGTCATCGTGCTCTTTACGAACTTCGGAGGCATCGAATTCCTGCGCGCTCATGTGAAGCCGGAACTCTTCACACCCACCGGCGGTCAAGGCTTCGCCGCGATCTTCGTCTGGTACATCATCGCCGCCACCACGCTCATCGAACCGGTTTTTTATGAGCGCGTCTATGCCTCGAAAAGCGAGAAGCAAGTGCTCCCCGGTATACTGATCTCCATCGGCTTCTGGGCAATCTTCGACTTCATGACCACCGCCACCGGTCTCTATGCGCGCGCCATCATCGGCGACATCTCCGACCCCGCCTTCGCCTTCCCCGAGTTGGCCGCGCGCGTGCTGCCGGCGGGCTTGTTCGGGCTTTTTCTCGCCGCGCTGCTGGCCACGATCATGTCCACCATCGACAGCTACTCCTTCATTGCCGCCGGAGCGCTGGGCCGCGACCTGCTAACCAAACACGCGGAACAGCAGATTCAATCGCCTCGCAAAGTCCGGCTCGCACTCATCGCCACCACAGTCTGTGCCTGTCTCTTGGCGCTGGCATCCGACTCGATTGTCTCCCTCTGGCATGGACTCGGTTCCGTCGCCGCGCCGGTCCTATTGATTCCTACGCTCTCCGCGTGGTCCTCTAAGGCAAGCTTCTCCCGCACGCTTGTTCTGCCGGCCATGCTCACATCCGGGATCGTTGCCTTACTCTGGAGACTTTCCACCTTCTGGACCATCAGCGGCGAGTACTGGCTGGGAGTGGAGCCG
>JAHIZR010000460.1 GCA_018814465.1 bacterium
TGATTTGCTCAGTCTGGCCGATGTTTATTTTGTTCCGTCGGAAACCGAATCATTCTGCCTGTCCGCGCTGGAAGCGATGTCCTGCGAAGTTCCGGTTGTGGCAACGCGTGTTGGTGGAATTCCTGAAGTTGTGGCGGATGGCGAATGCGGATTCTTGACGAATGTTGGTGACACGGATGACATGGCGGCTCGGATTTTGCACCTTATAGAGCATCCTAAAGCGGCCCATGAAATGGGTCAGGCAGGCAGGCTAAGGGCAATCGAACATTTCAAGATGGAAACGATTGTCGCCCGCTATGAGTTACTCTATCAGGAAGCGATTGCGGAGAGTACACCATGTCAGCAGCGCATGCGCGAGACACCTTCTATGTCATCGAGGTCAAAGATCACCTAACCAAGTTTTATCATCTCCCCAACGAGCTGCCCGCGCGCTCACAGGAGGAAGTGCAGCAGATTCGCCGGGAAGGCTACAATATCCGCGAAGGGCTGGCTGCGATGCAATGGGTCGTCGAGAATCGTCCTGAATTCGAACATACTCCCGCTTATCGCCGCTTCCTGTTGAAGTGGCCGATTATCACCGATACCAAGGAAGCCATTCTTCAGCATCAGTTTCAGGACGCATTGATCTTTCTTGATACGATGATCACACTCGACGAACTGGATCCCTCCGCTCATTACCATCTGGGACTGGTCTATCGCTATATCAGTGAATTCCTGAAGAGCGAATACAGCCTGCGCCGTTGTCTGGACCTCTATCCCGAGCTGGCAATCGGTCATCGCGCCCTCGGTTTCACGCTCGCCTATCTGGATCGCCCCGAAGAGGCTATTGCCGAGCTCGAAATCGCGCTTCAGACTCTTCACAACGATCCCGAAACGCTGCGCGCCCTCGACGAGATCCGCACCCACTGATAGTCCCTGACCATTCACATTGCTAGCCACCACCCTCCGGGGTGGTGGACAATCCAATTACTAACATTTCCAAATCACTAAATAACGAAAGAAAACAAGCATGGCATTTACCCGCAAAGCATCTGCGGTCTGGAACGGCTCTCTGAAAGAGGGCAAAGGCTCGCTCAGCTCCGCCTCCGGCGCATTAAAGAACACACCCTATTCTTTCCATAACCGCTTTGAAAATGAACCGGGCACGAATCCCGAAGAACTGATTGCCGCCGCGCATGCCGGTTGTTTCGCGATGGCTTTCTCCGCCGATCTCGGCAAAGCCGGATTCACACCCGACAGCATCGAAACGACCGCCGCCGTTACCCTTGATTTCCCCGAGGGCGTCCCCACGGTCACCAAATCCGAGTTGACCATGAAGGCCAAGATTCCCGGCATTAGCCAGGAAGAGTTCACCAAAATCGCCGCCGGCGCCAAGGCTGGCTGCCCGATTTCCAGACTGCTCAAAGCTGAAATCTCACTTGAAGCAACCTTGCTGTAAATCTCAACATGTTCAAGAAATCTCTCTCGCCGCTTTTCCTGCTTGCTATTTTATTCCTATTGGCATCCTGTTCGGAAGAAACCGGAGAGCCTGCTGAGTCCTTCGTAGCACAGCTGCCGCCCGACAGCATTCATTGGATTCCGCTGGTCGAGGCAGACACCTTCGAGAGTGGCTGTGTGGCTTTACAGCCGGGTGATTCCGGCAGCGAACACTCCTCGATGAGCTGGCAGGAGATGCTTGTGGTCTTGCGCGGCGAGGGCGAAATCATCATTGGAGGCAAAGAGAAGCTGCCGATTCATGCTGGTGAGGCGGTCTATATTCCGCGCCAGACCATCCATCAACTCCACTGCACCGGCGACTCCGTCCTTCAATACGTATATGTCGCGGCGAAGACGGAGCCGTAACTCGCTCAGTATGAAGAACGGACACGATGTATCGTGTCCCTTCCGATTACTAGAGCGTATCCAAAAATATCATAGGGAGATTTTTTCACCGGCTCGCCGAGCCGGGTTAAGCAGTGAGAGTGTTTCCATAGTGCGTGTGTCCCGAAGCTCGCGCAACCCGGCCGGAATCTTTTCCTTTTTGCTGTTACTCCATCTTTATGGTAAGTCGAGCTCATTCAATGGTTTGAGCCCGTGGACTATTCTTGAGATACGCTCTAGTGCTGACGAACATAAGGTTGGAGCACAATCGTCAAAAATCCGCCGAGCAGGGTTTAAGCGCCGAACATCTTTTCCATTACGAGATTCAAGTGGG
This sequence comes from bacterium, assembly GCA_018814465.1. Lineage (GTDB taxonomy): Bacteria > Electryoneota > RPQS01 > RPQS01 > RPQS01 > JAHIZR01. Next base: position 2,195 of record JAHIZR010000460.1, read on the forward strand.
CGCGGTACCCTGCCGGAATCTTCACGCGAACCTGCCCTGCTTGCATTCAAGTCTTAAATTTCTCTTTTCAAATTTCCGCTTTTATCCTTTCGCCTTTCCTTTCATCCCTCCGCCCTCATCCCTTCCCCTGTCATCCTGTATAGGCGTGCCCCCCTTCGTGTCATCCTGAATGCAGGCTTTGCGGAATGAAGGAACACTCAAAGTTGCTTCCTCCGGAGACTCTTAGTGATTCTTCGGACTGCAAGCTAATGTATGCTGTGAAGTCTCGTGGTGTTGCAGTCCTCAGAATGACACGCTGGGGGACACACGCACAAAACCCCACCGGGGACGGTGGGGGTTAGTAAAGGAAGGGACGATAGATGATAGCAAATAAATTCTAGAGCGTATCCCAAAAATAATCGTAGGTGAATCGATACTCAGGCTCGCCGAGCCGTGCGTCCCCGCGCGGCCGAAACAAAAAA
>JAHIZR010000461.1 GCA_018814465.1 bacterium
AAGCCATCCTTGGTCACAAACCAGCTTCCCCCGCCGCCATCGTACCGGAAAGCAAACTCGCCCGGCCATTGCCCCTCGTTCGCCACGAAAAACGCGGAGCGAGAGCCAGTCTGGCAGAGAGCTGCTGAGGCAATGATTATCACGCAAATGCAAAGCAATTGCGCTTTTCTTTGTGTAAATCTATTCATAATCGTACCATACAGAAAAAGCGAATCCTTCTCTTCCGCTGCTCAGGATAGAAAAGCATTCGCTCACTTATCAACATCCTTATTACCCGTGCTTTGATGGTTCTTACTTCAATATAGCAGGTTTCCACATAGTTTCAATCATCAGCCCCGGCAGCGTTGCACGGCAGTGCGTCCTTTCTTATCTCCCCCCACAACTTGGTTTGGGGGGACAAAAGGGGGGTTCGGTTTCTCACGCCGCCGCATCGCCAAGGTCGTATTACCACCCGGCAGCGTTGCACGGCAGTGCACTCTTTCCGGTCTCCCCCCAAAACGGTCTTCCTTTTGGGGGGATGAAAGGGGGGTTGCCTTTATCCTTTATCCTTTCGCCTTTCTCCTTTTTCCTTTCATCCTTCCGCCCTCATCTCTTATTCTCACACCATACACAACACTCACTTGACTTTTGTGTATAATTGTCGTATATTACATCCCAATCTTAGACTTCATACCTTATATTCCATACCTTTTGCATGTCGGTTTTGATCGTTCTGATTTCCTATTTCAAATTTCTAATTTCTAATTTTCAGTACCTTCCCCAGTTCGTTCGGTAAAAAAATATTTCCCACTGACCCACCCATGAAACTTAAGGTCTGCACATTGAGAAGCCGCGCAAGTTTATCCCTGCGCGGCGGAAAGCCCCTTTGTATTCCTCTAAAAAGCCAAATGTGCTATTTGAGCAGGATGGCTTTCTGAATCCGGGTGCCGAGAGTTGTCTCGAGCCTTATCAGATATACTCCCGAGGGGAGAGCGGATGGCTGCCAGATCAGTTCGTGATTCCCCGCTTCAAGAGCAGTGTTAATGAGTTGAGCTTGTTCGCGGCCGAGCACGTCAAAAACCGAAAGTTGAACCTGCGAAGAAGCGGGCAGGGTAAAGGCAATGGTGGCCGAAGCATTAAACGGATTCGGGTAAGGAGCCCGCAATTCAAATTCGAGCGGCAGCATCGTTTCATCGGCATCCGATGCATAGCAACTATCGAAGACAGCCAGAAACTCCAACGTATCCGTGGAAACCTCCGGGAAGAAATCCAATGTCCGGAAATAGACCACCCACTGCATGAGCACTTCCGAAGGCTCGATAATCTCCGGATCATATTCCATCAGCAGCTGTTGTTCGTCTCCGGGCTGAAAGACCGTTCTCTGAAACGGAGCGAATAAGTAGGCGTTGGAAAGCCCGGGATCAAGATAATACATCGTATCGAAAACAACCGGAAGATAGCCCGAATTCCGGAGCTCAAGTTCCACGTAGTAGCGATCGTATTCGATGCATTCCTGATGATTTTCCGGATACAAATCTTCGAGGGTCATTTCCGGCTCGATTTCATCCTGCTTCAAATCGAACACGTAGAGATCCGAAGTCCCGTTCTCGTTCCGCCCGGCCGCGACCAAGTGCGTTCCTGACGGTGAAATGCCCAGAGCATTGCACCACCCCGGCATCTCATAGGTGAAATAAGCATCCCGGTTGCCCCAATTGAAGACATATATATGCGGCACATCGGGCGCACCTTGATCCTCAGTCCCGATGGCAAACCAGGTCCCGTCGCGACTGGCCGAAAGCGCGACCGGACGACCGGTATCGACGGCTTCCGAGGAATAGGGCCATTGCCAGCGCGTAAGCTGTGATTCGGTATCATAGACTTGAACTTTTATCCGATTAAGCTCATCATTGCGGTGATCCCACCCCACCGAGATGAAGAGCGTGTCTGTCGGCCATGAAAAAAGATAATGTCTGAAACCTGAACTATAGGTCGAGCGGTGAGTATGGTACGTTCCGTATTCTTCATTCCATTCCGCCCAGTACACGGTGCCCAGTGCGCCGCTGTAGGTGGTCACGTAAACCAGTTTGTTGCCGTCCGGTGAAAGCGCAAAACCGGGAATAAGGACGCGAGTCGCAACCTCCACAAAGCGCCCTCCCTCCTGCTCCACGACATAGATCGATCCACCGGACTTGGCTGCGATGTACTGTCCTGTATGGGAAAGCGACAAGCCGATCGCCGGACTGTCGGTCGCCGGATATTGCGGCGGCGGCAACTCCATGTTCATCACGGGAGCGATCGAATAATCCTGCGTATTCCAGACAATGAGACGCGGAATGGAATCGTTAGTCAGAATCGCCAGTGTCGAGCCATCTGCCGAGAACTTCAGACAATCCGGACCGGTGAGCAGCGCGTTGTTCAGGGAAAATGTCCAGAACGTATAGCTCGATGTCGACTTTAAAACAAGAACCGTGCTGTCCGGCGAAATGCGACCGGCGGCTGCCCACCGGCTGCCCTCCCATGAATAGGCGATGTACCACTCGGTTCCTTCGAGGTTGCGAACTGCTTGCTGAGAATCGATATAATATCGTCCCGCGAAGCCCTCCTCACCCGATGCGCCCACGTAGGCATCATAACCGTCATTCATGGCTACTGAGGTGAAGTTGACCGGGAGGTTGTGCAATTCCATGAGGATTGCTGTTGTATCCAGTGCAGTCGGATCAAAACCATTGGGAATCCCGAAGCTGGCTGAAAATCCATTGAGCATCAACAGAAGGCAGATGACAAAGATGCGGTTCATGATTGACTCCGGATTAATGAACTGAGGCTGAACTTTCCAAGCTGAGGTGCAGACACTAACAAAGTAATTTATAGCGGGAACCAGCCTTTGTCAAGCAGCAAGTTAGAGTTTGCTCAACTATTTCAAGAGAATTGTCTTCTGTACCTTTATCCCGAGACTTGTCTCGAGTTGCAAGAGATAAAGTCCCGAGGGAAGAGAGTTTGCATTCCAGTTCAGGGTATGAACTCCAGCCGACATCCTGCCTTCCGCGAGTATGCCCTGTGCTCTGCCCAGAACATCGAAAACACGCAGCCTGGTTTCCGTTTCAATGGGCAGAGAGAAGCTCACGGTGGTTGTTGAGTTAAAGGGATTCGGGTATGGCGCGAGCAATTCATAGCTAAGTGGAGATGCAGCGGAGGGATCGACTGCAACGAGATGCGAGAACGACGCGAAGATAAGCAATGTATCACTGATGCGCCGTACTCCTTCCGGATCAGTAAACTCCAACACCCAGGCGAGGGAGCCCTGAAACTCCTCGGTTAGTTGAGGGCTGAATGTCATCATGGCTTGAGCCGATTGACCGGGATTGAGCAATCCGGGAGTCATTCCCAGCGAAACAGGGCGGCCTGACATGGAATCTTCCAGCCAATAAACGGTATCGAAAACCACCGGGACAAAACCGCTGTTATAAGCACTGAGGTCAATCCCGCAAATGGGATCTTCAACGAACCATGCAAACTCCTCGATCATTGTTCCGACTCCCACACTTGGCTCGAGCGATTCCAGATCGAGGTCAATCATGAAAAGATCGCCGCCTGCGGGGTTTGCTGTCGTATGCTGGTGCGTCCCCCCTGCCATCAGATAGTTGCCATCGGGTGACAAGCGGACGTCGAGGCAAGAACCCGGCATATCGAGAGAAAAGTATGGTACGGAAAATCCGCGATGAAATACATGGACTTCGGGAAGGGTTTCCACTCCCCTGCCCCATGTGCCAACTGCCAGCCAGTTGCCATCGCTTGACATATCCAATGACACGGCAGCATCCTGAAGATTACTTGCACTCTCCGGCGTCTCAAATGTCCATATTTCTTCTCCGGTTTCGAGATCATAGAGCCGGATCAGGATTCTGGAATTGTCGTTCTTGGTCCAGGACGAGGCAAGATAGTCTCCGGAAGGTGAGAACATCAACTCTTGACAGTGATAGCCGGAGATTTCCTGTGTCCACTCTGTTGAGTAGCTTGTTCCGTTGAAACTCTTCAGTCTGATCTCCGAGTAGCCATATGCTATCAATGAGCCGTCTTGAGAAAGATCAAGCGCATTGGCTTGTTCTTGGATGTTGGAGACTCCATAGATCTGCAGACTCATTGTATTCAGAACATGACAATGCTGTCCGGCAATGAAAGCCACGATTGCGCCGTCACCGGAAAGAGCAAATGCATTCGGGGGACCGCCCACCGGAGTAAACGACTCATAAAGCAAGCGAATGCCGGGGACCTGCCAGGGAACATCCCAGACAATCACTCGAGTCGTTGCCGCATCACCGAAGAGACCTGCCAGAGTGGCGCCATCCGCCGAGAATCGCAGCATATCCTGCCCATAGGGCATTACTCCCTCGAATGAATACTCCCCTAAGGATTCGTTGCTTTGTGATGCCCATAAACTGAAAACGACTGAGTTATCAGATTCATTGTCCGCCGCCGCCCAGTAGTCACCGGTGGCAGATGCCGCGACTGTCCAATCCTGGCCGGAAACAGAAAATGCCGGAGATCCATCTCCGGCAATAAGAAACTGTCTAACAAAATTGTTGTCCCCAGCATGCGACCCGGCATAAGCATAGGGGCCATTTGTAAGGGCTGCGGAATGAAAGATTTCCTGGTCGCTATGGAAAGCCCACATTTGAGTAGGATTTGCGGGCGCTTCCGCTGTCAGCAGGAGAAGCAATGAAGCAAGCAGTAGAGCTAACGGTGTCATGATAAGACTCCTCGCAGTTGTGAAAGGCTGATGTTCTCAACTGAGTGGAATCCGATAATCAGGTACTATGTGAATATAAGACTTTATCTTTGAG
>JAHIZR010000462.1 GCA_018814465.1 bacterium
GACAGGAGAGGGTGCCGGGATCTCCACAATCGGACTGCTTGAAACTCAGGCTGGCGGACATCACTTGCACGCCATGTTCGATGGCATACTGGCTGGCTTCCCAGACACTGCCCTGAAACTCATAGCCGCGCAGGATCATCAGTTTTGCACCGGGTGCGACGGAGATTCTGCCGCACTCGTCGGGATTCGAGCAGATGACGGAAGCGGTGCGGGTGCCGTGGCTGTGCGTATCAATGACATCATTGGAATCGTCATCGAAGTTCCAGCCCCGGAAATCATCGATATAGCCGTCGTTGTCATCGTCGAGGTTGTTTTCGTCGATGCCGTCAATGACACCGTCGCTGTTGATATCTTCGCCGGGATTAATCCAGATGCGGCCCTCGAAACCGGTTCGTGTATAGTTGATTCCCGAATCCTTATGACCGATCAGCACACCTTCACCCGTTACGAGGAGATCATCCTGAACCTGCAGCGCGCCCATTTCGGTGACGCCCCAGCCGTCGTCGAGTGTGTTGCCGCGGCGGGGATCATATTCCATGTAGATAATCTCGGGGAATTCCTGTAAGCTTCGCAGGACGGACACTGAAGCGGTCGTGCGCACGGCATTCAGAATCCACAACGGACGCAGCAAAGACACGTGACCGTTCTTTTGAGCCAGTTCCAGATGGTTCATCACATTCGGGCTCATCTGTTGGAAGCGATCTTTCAGGGCGTTGACGACGAACTCCCGCCGCAGCTTCATGGGCAGAGCTTTCGCGTCCGGGTAGACTTCGTCCATGGTCAAGCGGTTATCCAGAAAGAGCACAACCGGCAGTTGTTCGGAATTCGCTGAAGCAGCCAGTTTATGCTCCAAGGCGGGAGACAGATCCGCAGAGAGGGCAAATTGGCTGATTCCGCAAAGGAACAGAAGCACGGTTAAGAAAAGAACTCGTCTATGCATAGTTTCTCCGTATTCCCCATTGTCGTGAGGCGATGTGATTTTAGCAAATAATTGCATATGTGTGTGCTTGTTGTGCGCACCTTAGAAGTCTATCCTAAAATAAGATTCCGGTCGGGTTGCGCACCATTACCGACTCGAAAGCGGTGCATTCTCTGTGCTTAACCCGGCTCGGCGAGCCTGTTTTCGATTTACCCTTATTTCGAGATAAGCCTTAAAGGAACCGGATATCGGGGTGATTTCAGTGCTTAGCCCGGCTCTGCGAGTCCAAGTAGGCAATAATTCCGTATTTCGGGGCAGGTTCGAAGTCGCCATATTGGCGATTAATTGGATGGATGTTTATATTCTATCATGAGCTGGAAGAGCAACATAGATGCCAAGGAATACCCGAGCCATGCCTGGTTTTCGTCCCCGGTGTGGCCGCTGCTGATTGCCGCCGGGGCGGCGATGCTGCGGATATGGCATATCGAAAACAGCCAAATCAGTCCGGTGTTCTGGGTGCCGGCGATTGATCCGGCGTGGTATCATGAAGCGGCACGGCGCATTGCGGAGGGGAATTGGGGACCGTTTCCGCTTTTTCGCGCACCCTTGTATCCGGCTTTGCTGGGACTTAGCTACGACCTCTTTGGAGAGGACTTGGTCGCGGCCCGCATGCTAAATGTGTTTTTGCAGTCGCTGACGGTGCTTGTTATCTATTGGATTGGCCGCCGCTACATGACGACTGCCATCGGACTGCTGGCGGCCATGCTCTTTTCCCTCAATGGAATGGCGATCTACTTCTGCGGTGAGATCCTTTCCGTCAGCCTCGAAATGCTGCTGATGGCGCTTTGTATCTGGACGCTATTTGCTTTGTGGAATAATCCCGGTTATATGGCGACGGCTGTTTGCGGATTAATCTGGGGATTGGCGGCCATTACCCGTCCTAACTTCCTGATCCTTTTTCCGCTTCCCATAATTGCGCTTGTCTTTACCGCTTACGGTCGTCAACAGATTTCCGAATATGAGCTGAAAAAACGCTGGACTCCGCCGCTTTTACGTTGGATCGGAAGATCGATTATTTGGCTGGTATTCGCCGGAGCGATGATCTTGCCGGTGACTTATCTGAACTACTCACGGGGGGGAGAGTTCGTGCTGATCGCGACACAAGGGGGAGTCAATTTCTGGATTGGAAACAATCCGGAAGCTACCGGAATCACCTCGGACCTTCCCGGTTACGGGCCATTTTGGACGGAAGATGATGCGATTGGCTATGCTCAACACGAGACCGGACGGATACTGAAACCCGGCGCGCAGTCCGGCTTTTACTATAAAAAGGGCTGGAGCTTCATCTTAGATCATCCTGGCGACGCCGTGCTTTTCATGGTACGAAAAGCAGCGTTGTTTTTCAACCGTTTCGAGCTCTCAAACAACAAACATATCGGCTTTTTCGCCGGACTATCACCGTGGCTGCCCAAGCTGATATATCTGAATCTTGGAGTGTTATTACCGTTGTCTCTGTTGGGTTTCTGGGTTTACCGTTCCCGCGCCGAGACCCGCATTCTTGGCATAATGACAGCCCTCTTTGCCGTGTCGGTGATTTTATTTTTCGTGAC
>JAHIZR010000463.1 GCA_018814465.1 bacterium
GTCGGTACCGGTGAACCGCTGATTGCTGAAGACGGCGAAACCTACAACTACCCGAACCCCTTCACTCCGGAAGACGAGTACACTACCTTCGTCCTGCCGCTGGAAGAAGGCTTCACGGGTGCGGCTACCGTCAAGATCGCGGTCTATGACTTGGCCGGTCACTTCGTTGCAAACGTCTGGGATGGCCCATACTACGAAGGTGAACCTCTGACATGGCGCGGCGTCAACGAGCACGGTGGCGAAATCGCTAACGGTGTCTATCTGGCGCACATCACAGTCCAAGCTGGCGGCAAGACCGTTGAAAACGTGGTCAAGGTTGCCTACAAGAAGGAAAGCAAGTAAACAAACAACGGTTGCGGGGCTGAGTCCGCTTGGCCCCGCAACCTTGCATTACTCGGAAACAAAAACATTTTTGACATACTGATAGGACAGGAGGAAGGGATATGATATCCCGTGTACGAACGACGGCGATCAGCCTCATTGTACTAAGCCTTATTATGGCTTCCACGTCACTCGCGCAGAATCACGCTGACCCGTTTCTGCGAATGGGCGTCGGTGCCCGGGCGATGGCAATGGGTACTGCCCAGACTGCGGTTGCAGAGGATGCTACCGCCGCTTACTGGAACCCAGCGGCACTGCCTTGGCTCTGCAAGTTTGAAGTTTCGCTTATGTATTCCGCCGCTATGGAATACGACCGTAACCACAATTACGTTGCCGCCGCTATGCGGGCGGACCGTATCGGGACCTTCGGTCTGTCCTGGATCAATAACGGGATCACCGGTATCGGCCAGTACGACCCGAACGGAGTCAAGACGGGCGACCTGGATGTGTCCAATAACGCATTCCAGCTCAGCTATGCCCGCGGACTCGGTAATGGCTTCGGCTTCGGTTTGAGCGCCAAGTATCTGCAGGAAAACCTCGCCGATAACGAAGGCTACGGCTTTGATGCCGGCTTGATGTTCATGCCCTATGATGAACTCCAGTTCGGCTTCATGGTGCGCGATCTCGCCTCGGAACATGGCGACGACCAAGTGCCTTATGAAGCCCGCTTAGGCGCCGGTGTGCGCCCCTGGAAGAGCGTTCTGCTGACCAGTGATATTGTCAAGGTCGAAGAAGAAGACGCAACCCTGCATCTCGGCGGCGCCTATGACTTCGATGTCAGTGACAATGTCGACTTCTACGTGGCCGCCGGTATGGCGAACATCGTGGAAACCGATCAGCTCAACCGCGCCATGACCGCTGGCTTCGGATTCGAATTCAAGAACTGGGCGATCCAATACGCCTACGTGGAAGAACCCCAGGACTTCTTGAAAGAAAACCACAAAATCTCCGTTAATTTCTTCTTCAGGGATTGCAATCCCATGAAGAGCGCGATGGGCAGCCTGAAGCGCGAACGCGCCGAAGCTCAGGTTATGGCGAAACAGGAAGGACCCAAAGAGTTCATCCATCGCTATATTTTCGAGGGGAATCCCTCGCTGAAACTGAGCCTCGAACTGCTCCGTCCCGAAACTCGTGACTCCATCGCTAATGTTTGGTCAGAAACAGGCGGCGTTGTGAGCTTCCCCGGCATTAATTTCGCCACGGGTTCCGCTGAAATTACCGATGAATTCGCGCGCGTCCTCGACGGCACAGCGAAGCTCATCAATGAACACCCGGAAATCCAATTGCTCGAGATCCAAGGTCATACGGACAATACCGGTACCGATGCGATCAACAATCCGTTGTCGCAGGCGCGTGCCGATGCCGTCCGCAATTACATGATCTCCCGCGGTGTCGATCCCAATCGCTTGGTTGCCAAGGGCTTCGGCTCCTCTAAGCCGATCGCCAGCAACGCTAGCGAACAGGGTCGCTATCAGAATCGCCGAATCGACGTCGTTCGCGTTCGATAGTCTCAACACTTCCGAGTAATGCAAGCGAGGAGTGCGGCGTCAGCCACACTCCTCGCCCTCATTCTCTGCCAACCATCTTCCTCAATCAAAGGAAAATACCATGAAACGCGTAGGTTTTGTCCTCGTCGCGGCTGTCGCAATGCTGGTTATCTTTACCATCGCGATGGCTCAACTGGAAACAAGAAGCGCTAAACACTTGCTTCGAGTCATATCCGGAGAAACGGTGCGTGGATACTTCGGCTCCGGTGTGGAAGGAATGTATGCATGGACCGGGGACAAACCTCTGTTTGCTGTCTCTTCATCCGGCGAGGTCAACGGTCCGATCCGCTCCGGTAAAGTCATGTTCTTTGATGGCTTACTCGCTGATAATCCGATCCACGAATTCTCCGCCCCCAAAGAGGGGGAGGTCTTCGGACGGACCCTCTCCGGCGGCGGCGATTGGAATGGCGACGGCATCCCGGATCTGGCCGTGGGCGCGCCCGGTGATCGTGAAAGCGCCGGTAAAGTCTATCTGTATTTCGGCGGAGCCAACATCGGTTCCACGGTAAATGGCGAACTTTCCGCTAAAGAAGTCGGAGACCAGTTCGGAACCGCAATCTCACTGCATCATGACCTGAATGGCGACGGATTAGCCGATCTCGTCGTAGGCGCGCCCAAATCCGCTAAAGCCGGTGCCACCGCCGGGCGAGCTTACATCTGGCTCGGTAAAAAGGATGGAACCCCGGCCGCCTCCCCCGATATCGAGATAAAATTGGGCACCACCAATGACCTGTTTGGGACCGCTATTGCCACGGGCGACGTCACGGGCGACGGCCATGCTGACCTCGTTATCGGTTCACCCCACCACAATCTTGGAGAGAAACTGCCCGGCTCTATCTTCGTGATTCACGGCGGTCCGGAAGCCAATCTCGCTTCCGTGAAAAAAATCATCAGCGGCGAAAGCTCCGGTTTTCAGGATGAATTCGGTTATGGTGTCGCCATCGTGAACGACATGAACGACGACGGTGCGTCCGAAATCGTGGTTGGCGCTCCTAAAGTCCTCCGCGACGGCAAGCAGATCGGCAAAGCCTATCTGTACTATGGTGGAGCGGCGATGGCTTCCGAGCCTTCCAGAACGTTCTGGGGCGCCGATGAGGCCGGGGGATTTGGAGAGGCAGTCTTTGCGCTGGGGGACCTCAACCGCGACGGAAAAGGTGACTGGGCAGTCCAGGCAAGCAGTGCCGCCGGCAGCCGCGGAACCGTCTACTTCTACTATGGCGGCTGGGAGAAGGATTTCTATCAGTTCAACGGCGAGATGCTGTCAGATCAATTAGGAAACGCTGTAGTAGCCCTGGGAGACGTCGAAGGCAACGAATCGGTACAAGTACTGGTCGGAGCCCGTTGGAACGACACAGAGGCTGAAAATGCCGGGAGAATCTATATTCTCAGTTTCGATTAGGACTCGATTCATCCCACTCATCTTACCCTAATCCTATTCTAAACTTCGGTATAACAATTGCAAAGAGCAATCAAGGGGCCCCTTTTGGGGCTCTTTTTGATTGCTTTTCTTTTTGCTTCTCACTATATTCTATATCAGGCTAAAACTCCAAGATCCCAAGGAAATCTATGTCTCTTAACGATTTGCAGAAAAAGGCCAAGAACGGCACCCTTAAAGTTGGTGTGGTCGGTCTTGGTTATGTCGGACTCCCCCTCGCGGTTCAATTCGGAAAAAAAGGCATCCATGTTACTGGAATTGACGTTTCTCCTGAAAAAGTCGCAAGTATCAACGCCGGCGAAAACTACATCTTGGATGTAAACGACGACGAACTGAAGGATCTTGTTCGCAAAGGACTCCTGACCGCAACAACTGATTATTCCGTGATCAAAGAGCTCGACGCGGTTTCAATCTGCGTTCCGACTCCGCTTCGCAAAACCGGCGATCCCGATATCTCCTATATCATAGCGGCCCGCGATGAAATTCTGAAATATTCCCATCCCGGATTGCTGCTGGTTCTGGAAAGCACAACCTACCCCGGCACGACCGATGAGTGGATTGTTCCTGCTTTCGAAGAAATCGGCTTGAAGGTCGGAGAAGATGTTTTTATCTGTTTCTCCCCCGAACGAGTTGATCCCGGCAACGAAACCTATCAAACTCACAATACACCGAAAGTCATCGGCGGCGCGACTCCTAATTGTCTGGAAGCCGCCAAGGCTGTCTATGGCATCTTCCTCGAAAAGATCGTCCCCGTTTCGTCGACACAAGCTGCGGAATTGGTCAAACTCCTGGAAAACACTTTCCGTTCGATTAATATCGGACTCGTCAATGAACTGGCAATCATGTGCCATATTCTGAAAGTCGATGTCTGGGAAGTGATCGACGCCGCCGCGACCAAACCCTTCGGCTTCATGCCCTTTTACCCCGGACCCGGCTTGGGCGGACACTGCATTCCCATCGATCCGATCTATCTCTCATGGAAGCTGAAAACACTTAAATACCGCGCCCGCTTCATCGAACTTGCCGATGATATCAACACCGCCATGCCCGAATACGTCGTCTCCCGCATTACAGCCGCTTTGAATGACCGCAGCAAATCCGTAAAAGGTTCTAAAATACTGGTATTGGGCGTTGCGTATAAAAACGATATTGATGATGTCCGTGAATCACCTTCGCTTGACATTATCGATCTCTTGATCGAACGAGGCGCCATCGTTGTTTATCATGATCCGCATATCGCCTCCGTCCGGACGGCCCTGAGTGAATTGAGTTCCGTTCCGCTCACGGAAGACCTCCTGAAACAGTGCGATGCCGTAGCGATTTGCACAGGACATAAGTCCATTGACTATGCCTGGCTGACTCAGCACTCTAACCTTATCTTCGACGCGAGAAACGCCACTCGCAAAGAAGGAAAACACGAGAAAATCGTCAGACTCTAAATCCAATCCGACATGTTGGGAATCATTCAGCTAATTCGGCCCGCTCAGTGGTCAAAAAACCTCATCCTGTTTACCGCAGTGCTTTTCTCGCCGGCGAGAGTCGTCGCGGCAAATCCTGCGGTGCTTCTTCGTGCCACACAGGGATTTCTGGTATTCTGCTTACTGTCCGGCTCCGTTTATGCCCTGAATGATCTGCTGGACCTCGACGCTGACCGCAATCATCCCAAGAAAAAAAACCGGCCGATCCCGTCAGGTAAAGTGACTCCTTCCGGTGCCGCCATGATCTCGCTGGCTTTGGGAATAGTCGGGATCGCTTGGGCTTTTCTCCTCGACTTCTATTTCGGATGGATCGCGGTTGCTTATCTGGCCGCCAATCTTAGCTATTCACTCGGACTGAAACGAGTCGCCATCCTTGATGTTCTCCTGCTTTCCCTCGGCTTCGTGTTTCGCGCGGTTGCCGGAGTCGCCGTTATCCGCCTGATGCTGCCGGATGTCTATCTTTCGTATTGGCTGGTGCTCTGTGCCTTCCTGTTGTCCTTGTTCCTTGCTCTCTCCAAACGGCGTCATGAAATTTCGCTGTTGGGTGAGGATGCCGCCAAGCATCGCGCAAGCCTCGCCGACTATAATCTGCTCTTCATCGATCAAATGATCGCTATCCTGACCGCCGCCACGCTCGTCGCCTATAGTCTGTATACGATCTCGGATGATACGCTGGCGCATTACGGCACAAGAAACCTGTTCTGGACGCTCCCCTTCGTCGTCTACGGACTCTTTCGCTACCTGTACCTGATCTATCGCCAAGGGAAAGGCGGTGATCCTTCCAGTTTGCTTTTACGCGACAAACCGACGCTGGCTAATGTTGTTCTCTGGGGAGTCGCAACTGCCGGCATCGTCTATTATGGGTGATGGTATGAAGTTTATTCCGAAGCAATCAAAGCTTGTTCTTTCCCTGACTTCCTGCGGCGCGATCCTCCTGCTGCTGTCAGGGATAATTGGATGTGACAAGTCCGAATCATCCTCAGGTCTCAAAGGTATTGTCGCTGTCGATGGAACGGATGGCGACAGCGTTGTTGTCAGACTCTATGAGTATCCCGATACTGAGGCGGATGTTTCCGTCTGGTCGATCCCTTCGCAGTACAGCACGGTCGCCTTCCCATACCAGTCGGAGTTCGCTTACGACTACCGGATGCAGTGGCAGATCGCTGTTGATACCACGGATGCGCAGGGACGGTTCGAATTCAAAGATCTGAATCCGGGTGATTATATCGTTGTGGCTGACGGTAATCTGTCTAACTTCGGCAACTCCCACTACAAGGAGAATTACGGCTGGTCTTGGCCCCGGGATGTTCGTGTTGATGGCTCCGAAGCCGATGCCGGGACGCTTCAGCTTTATCCGGACACCGTCTTGGGAATTACTAATATCTCTTCTCCTGTCACCTTCACGGCTGGAAGGCATTGGGTGCTGAATGGTAACCTCTATATCGGTTCCGGAGGAAGCCTTACTGTCGAGCCGGGAACCGTCATTCGCGTTTCCGCGGGAAAATCAATCTATGTCTCCGCGGGCGGTGAACTGACTTGCATCGGTTCTCCTGATCAGTTCATTGTGTTCACAACCGATGATCTGATCGCGCGCGACCCGGAAGAATGGGGGA
>JAHIZR010000464.1 GCA_018814465.1 bacterium
GTGTTAGTGCTGGCCGGCGCCTGCACGAGCGTTGCCTTATCGATTCTCTTCATGCTTTATAGCGTTCGGATTGCGGAAACAAAGCATCAGCTTGCTGTTGCCGCAAAAAGTCAAGCGAGACTGATTGAGGCGGCTGCAATACACAATTTCGATGACACACGGCTGCATCCTCTTGAATATCCGGACGCCGAAACCGCGACAATCAATCAGTTCATCGCAGCGTATGAAAGGAACAATGGTTTTAGTTTTACCGGTGAATTTGTACTTGCTAAAGTCGAGGGGAATTCAATCAACTTTTTGTTTCATAATCGAGATAATGAGCTCGATACGCAGACTTCAATTCCACTGTATTCTGATTTCGCGGAACCGATGCGCCGAGCTCTCATGGGTGAATCCGGAGTCACGAAAACGCTGGATTATAGGGGAGTGGAAGTTCTCGCTGCTTATGAACCGGTTGCTGTACTCAACATGGGTTTTGTCGCGAAAATGGATCTGAATGAAGTGAATGCGCCTCTCCTTCGCGCTATCCTGATCAGCTCCTTGGTATCGATACTGATAATCTTCGTCGGTGCTGTCCTCGTTACTCGTTCCGTAAGACCCTTGATCAAGAGTCTCGCGTTGAGAGCGGACAGCTTAGAACAGGAGATCATTAAGCGGAAGGCACTCGAATCTGAATTAAGGGAAAGTGAGACACGTTTACAATCCTTGTTCAAGAATATTGGAGAGGGAATTATCGTCGCCGACCCGAGCGAATATTTTACTTATGCAAATTGTGTTGCCGAAGCAATATTCGGAGTGGCACCCGGCCAATTGATTGGCCGCAATTTCCGGGAGTTTGTCACTTCCGCTCAGTATTCTCTTATTCGGGCGGAAACGGATAACCGCAGGCGCGGCGACAAAGCACAGTATGAAGTGGACATCAAGTGTGACGACGGTCAAACGAGAAGCATTCTGCTGACAGCTACTCCCGAACTCGATGCATCCGGTAATTTGGTTGCGGAATTTGGAGTTATCAGGGATATTTCCGCCAGGCGGGAATCAGAAGCCATGCTGAGACGGTTGAATAAGGCGGTGGAAGCATCCAGCGATGTTATTTTCCTGACGAATCGCGAGGGAGTCTTTATTTACGCGAATCCGGCTTTTGAGAGATTATATGGATATCGTGTGAAAGATGTGATCGGCAAAGAAACACCTCGCATTCTTAAGAGCGATAAACAGGGTTCGGAGTTCTACGGTCATTTCTGGAGATCGCTGCTGAAAGGAAAACGCATCCAAGAGGAGATCGTGAATAAGACTGCGACCGGACATCTGCTGACGATCGCGGTAACAGTGAATGCTGTCAAGAACGAGAAGGGAGAAATCGAGGCGTTTCTCGCCGTGCAAAAGGATATAACGGAACAGAAGCTCGCTGAGTTTCAATTGATGGAATATACTCAGGAGGTTGAAGCGCTCGTCGGGAAGGAACAGGAGTTGACTGCCGAGCTCAAGCAGTCGCTCGAAGACTTAGAGGCTTCCAAAACTGAAACCGAGAAGGCGCTGCATGAATTAAAAATCGCTCAGACTGCGATGGTTCAGTCGGAAAAAATGGCTTCTATCGGTGTGCTGGCTGCTGGTGTCGCTCACGAGATCAACAATCCGGTCGGTTTTGTGGCCAGCAATCTGCGCGAACTGCAGAATTATACGAGCAAGATACAGTCTTATCTGAAGAGCGTGAACAAGCTTGAACAAAGCCTATCGATGGATGACCTGGAGTCCTCGCGGCAGCTTCAAAAGGAGCTTGAAGCAACCCGTCGTCAGCAGAAACTCGACTTTATCCTCGAAGATCTGACCGATTTGATTACCGACTCTTTACAGGGAACCTCAAACATCGAAACCATCGTCCATTCACTCAAGCTGTTTTCCCGCAAAGATGACGATGCATTGGCGCCGCTGAATCTCAAGGAAATCGTGGAGAACAGCATCAGAGTGGTAAACAATCAGCTTAAATATCACACACAGGTAACTTTAGAAGCGGACGATATTCCAGAAGTGTGGGGGCAAATCGGCGGACTGCAGCAGGTCTTCAGCAACCTGCTGATCAATGCCGCGCAAGCCATCGAAGACAATGGAAAGATCTCGATTCGTATTTCACTCGAAGGCGATACTGCGAAGATAGCCATTGAAGACAGCGGATGCGGCATCGCACCGGAGAATCTCGACCGGATCTTTGAGCCTTTCTATACCACAAAAGACGTCGGCAAAGGAACCGGTTTAGGATTAAGCATTGTATTCGACATAATAAAAAAACACAACGGCAAGATTACTGTCCAAAGCGAGGTTGGCAAAGGCACAACCTTCACGATTCACTTGCCTGTTGTACAAAATACTGATAGTGTAGGACTCGGAGAAATATCATGAGCAACCAACCACGCATTCTCTTCGTGGATGACGAAGCACAAATCTTAAAGTCAATTCGCCGGCACTTTTTAGACGAACCTTATGAAGTTCTGACCGCCAATTCGGGCAAGGAAGGGTTGAAGATCATGGAAGACACGCCTGCAGAGGTTGTTGTCTCGGACTATCGCATGCCCGAAATGAACGGAGGTGAGTTTTTGAAGCGCGTCAGCGAACGCTGGCCTGAAACCAGCCGGCTTGTGCTGTCCGGTCACGCCGACTTGGGATCCATCATCACTGCCATCAACGACGGTGAGATTTTCAAATTTATCGGCAAGCCCTGGAACGATCAGGAATTGAAGATCGCTGTTCGTGACGGTGTGGAAAAATACCACAGTCTGATAAACCTGAAGCGAGTTGCCGGAGAATCACTGACTATTGCCGCTGACCTGCTGCAGGAAAGCCAGGATAAGCGGGATGAGATTCACTCCCGGAACCTGCATCTTGAAAAAGAAGTCAGAACTCTGCGAAAATATGAGGCGGTTTTCAATTCACTGAACACTCCCATTGTCTTCTTCGATAAGGAGGGGGGCATGATGGAGCTGAATATCGCCGCTCTGCATTTTTTTGAGGAAGCCGGTCTTACTGTCGGCGAAGACTTACTGGACTCGGAACTACCCGACGAGCTGCGCTGCGCCATTTGGAATACATTGAACGGTGTAGAGGCGGATCTCCAAAAGCTGAAGATCACTCTTAATCAGAGACAACACGGAGTTATCGTCGTACCGTTATCCCTTGAATCGGATTCCTATGAAGGCGCTGTTTTACTGCTCATGCCGTATGATTAAGGATTAGGCAGGCTTCCAAGAGTATTTCGAGCGAGGGATGCGCAGCAACGTATCCCTCGTTGCTCTTTCTTCGATTTATCGACGGCTATTCCTTCGTTTCGGCACTGCTGGTACAGGAATGTTTTTTAAAGCACTGCAGAATTTCTCTCACCCAGTGCATGTCGCATTCCGCCGGACATGCCGAATAATCCTTGTCATTCAAGCATTTCCCGGTGCATGAGGGTTTCCCGGTGTTATGGGTCTTATACACGGGTCCAGTATAGAGATGAGCGAATTTCCCGGCGGGAACGGAGATCGTACTGTGACATCCGTCAACGCGATGCGTAACCAAGATGAGTCCTTTTGCCGGATCCTCGAAATCCGCCTGGTAACCGTTCAGCTCAAGCGTGCGGTCTTCGATGAAACTCTCGATGTCATTCCAGCAATTATGACACATCGAACAGCTTTTGAATGTGCAATGTATAAGATTCATGTTAAGATACTCGCGCACTGCCGATCAAGCTTCATTGACTGCTCTTTTAGCCAATGCAAGGCGGATCGCCGAGTTCAATTGATTGGGCACCATGGGTTTCATAACGAATTCATCGAAACCAAATGTTTTATAATTATTCTCATTAACTTTTGTACTGAAGCCGGTCATCAGCACCGCCGGCAAATCCGGCTTTACTTCATGGATTTTTTCAATTAACTGATCTCCGGTCATCTGGGGCATGATTTGGTCAGTTAATATGATATCATAGTCGTCAGGCCGCGCCTTAAAAGCTTCAATACACTCGATACTGCTCGTTCGAACCGTAACGGAATAGCCAAAGCGCTCAAGAATTCGCCTTGCCATGTTTGCAATCTCCGGATCATCATCAACCAGCAAGACGCGTTCATTACCGCCTTCACTTGCTTCTTCGCACTGTTCCTTGTTCTCGCTTGCCGTTTCCGCAACAGGAAGATAAAGCGAGAATTTTGATCCTTTCCCCACTTCGCTATCGACTAAGATAAAGCCTCCATGATGTTTCGCGATGCCATGCGCTACGGACAAACCCAATCCAGTACCTTTGCCCACCTCTTTCGTAGTAAAGAACGGATCGAAAATGTGCTCGAGAGTTTCCGGTTTTATGCCTGAGCCCGTATCTTCCACACTCAGAACAACATACTCACCGCTCTTATAGTCCGGCGTGTTAACTATATGATTCGCGTTAAAGCAGAGCCGCTCCAATCTCACTGCTATCCGGCCTTCATTCTCTCCAATTGCCTGATAAGCATTCGTGCATAGATTCATGAGCACCTGATGAATCTGCGTGGGATCGGCAACGACGCGTCCGCACTCCGGCGTTATGTTATAGTTCAGCAGTATTGTTGAGGGCAGAGACGACTGCAGAAGTTTCACGACTTCCTTGACTATTTGTGTGAGATCGATATTGATGCGCTCGCCTTCGCTCTGGCGGCTGAATGTTAAGATATGTCTGACCAGATCGCGCGCACGTTTAGCAGCGATATTGATTTGTTCGACATCTTCGTAAGTTTGCGAATCTTTTTCTATGTCCTCCAAGATCATCTGACTCGTAACGAGTATCGGGACGAGAATATTATTGAAGTCATGCGCAATTCCTCCCGCCAGTGTGCCGATTGTTTCAAGCTTCTGCGATTGGCGAAGCTGATCTTCAAGTTTCCGGCGCTCTGCTTTGCTTTTCACTGTTTCGGTGATGTCCTGATACAGCCCAAGAATGCCAATCACTCGGCCTTCATCATCATGCAACGGAATTATTGAAGTATCGAGCCAAGCATCTTTACCTTCTGCATTGTGCTGAGTTTCGATAACATGCTCTTCAGGCTTATTGCTATTCATGACCCGTGCATCACACTCTCGATAGGAATTTGCTTCCTTTTTTGTCCAGGGCATGTCGTAATCGTTTTTGCCGATAATATCTTCGGTGGACTTCAATCCGGCAGCTTGAGCGAAGGTCTGATTGCAGCCCATATAGACCGAGTTGCAGTCCTTCCAGAATATATGCGCAGGTATTGCGTCAATGACGTCCTGCAGCATTTTGCGGGCAGCGCGTGTTTCCGCTGCCGCGTGTTCGCGCGCGGTAATATCTCTGAGTACTCCGCATGAGCCGACAACAGTTCCCTCATGATTACGCCAAGGCGAAACCGTTGTTATGACGTGTCTTCTTTCGCCATCTGTTCTAAGAATTGATAGTTCATAGGTACTGCTTTCGCCCTTCAAACGTCTTTGTGTTTGCTCTACCACGGACTGACGCTGTTCAGGATCAATATAGTTACGAATATCTTCCCCGACAATACTACCATCTTCGACACCAAAAATACGATGGGCGGCGGAATTCGCCATTATGATTCGTTCTTCAAGATCAACGATCAGGATACCTTCGCCGGAGTTCTCGAATAACTGACGCAGTCTTGCTTCATTCTCGCGCAGTTTCTGTTCCGCCAGATAGCGCTCTGTAATATCCTGATTCATTCCATAGGTACGAGTAACCCGTCCCTCATCATTCAGTTCAACCTGAAAGCGCACGGCAATGTAGCCGACCGTGCCGTCAGCGTAGATGATGCGATGTTCAAGCTGTCTTGTAAAATCCGGGTCATGAGTTTCCAAGACTTGCTGGATTTCCTGACCGACCAAGGGCATATCTTCAGGATAAACAAACTGTTTTGCGTATTGCTCCGAGGACATTGTATACCCATCATTTGCCTCGGCGGACGTTTTGAAGATTGCATAGAATTCATCACTGAACGTGAACTCATCTTTGAGAACATCATATTGCCATGGTCCAAGTTTAGCGACTCTGAGTGCATTCTGCAGATGAACCGTACTGGTACGAAGCACGAGTTCTGCCTGCTTGCGTTCGGTGATATCCTGAATAGTTCCGACCATCTGTATAGGGATACGATCTCTGTCAAATACGAGTTCTCCTTTGCCATGAACCCATCTGACCGCTTGATCAGTCTGTCTGATGATCCGGTATTCTCTGTCGAAGCTGTTGCCTTTGCTGAGAACTTCCTCATTGAGATAGTCAGCCAACTCCTCCCGCTGCTCAGGGTGAACGATATTCAGCCATCCCTCAACATCGGCGACGTAGTTTTTATCAATCCCGAATATCCTTTTCAATATATCCGAGCTGCTCCACGTTCCTGTTTTTACATCGAGTAAAAAGCTGCCCAGATTGGAAACTCTTTGCGCTTCACGAAGCTGAAAAGCACTCTCATGGAGTTTTGCTTCTGCGCGTTTGCGCTCAGTGATGTCTTCTCCGGAAGAGAGAGTTCCGATTATCCTACCCATATCGTCTCTCAGCAGTGCATTGTGCCACATCACAAGCCTGAATTCTCCGTTACGTGTTGCGACTTCGTTCTCATGATCCTCCATAAGTGCGAGTTTGCCGGAGATGATTTGTGTGAAGACATCCCTCACGTGCTCCCGAAAATCCTGCGGTATACAAAGTCCGAACCAGTCCCGACCGATGAGTTCATGATATTCCCATCCAAGAATATCACATCCCTTGCGATTGATCATCGTAATCAGGCCGTCGGTGTCAAGGGCGACGATTATCGTTCCGGCAACGTCAAGATATTCTTGCGCTTTGCGTTTCTCGTATTGAAGCGCTTTTTCTGCCTCTACCCTTTTCGTAATGTTTCGATGCGAACCGACACGTCCGATTACTCTACCATTCTCATCGTAAAGATTGCTTATAGTTGCATGGATGGACAGCGGCTTTCCAGCTTTGGTATATTGCGTAACTTGGCCTTGCCAGTAACCCTTCACTTCAATGGATCGCAGCAAATCATCCCGCGATTCATTCTCGAATTTGGTACGAAGTAACTCATGAATATTCCGGTCGAGCGCTTCTTCTTCAGTGTAACCGAATATTCTTTCCGCGCTTCGGTTCCAGCCGTCGATGTTGAGTTTTAAGTCAATCGTGATAATTGCATCGGAGACCATCTCAAACAGCCGAGCTTGCTGCTTCAACTTTGTTTCCGCGCGCCGTTTCTCCGTAATATCCGTACAAGCTCCAATAAGACGGATCGGTTTACCGTCATCTCCGAGAATGGTCGATCCCTCATCTTTCCATAGGCGCCAATCGCCGTTGCGGCTAAGCAAGCGGTACTCGGAATTAAATGGGAGACCTTTTTCTTTGCAAATATTAAGTTCTTCGGAGATCGGCTTTGCATCTTCAGGATGGATAATGTCCAGCCATGCCTGCAACGTTCGTGGAAACGTTCCCGGTTGATATCCAAGCGCGCCATCGATATCGCCAAACCATAGAAGCTCATCTGTTGTTATATCCCACTCGTAGATCAGGTCTGTCAGAGTCTGCGCCGCAAGCCGAAACCGTTGTTCACTTCGAGTAAGCTCTGCTTCGACGGCATTTCTGGTCTCCCTTTCAAGCGCTAATTGCGTTGACCTATTCTGTGTCTGTCGCAGCAATCCGAGGTATAACAGCCTGGCAATAAAAAACGATACAGCCATCCCAAACAGAAGCAGGATTCCGAAGATTGTCCCGACATGTATAAAGGGCGATTGAATTGTACTAAGTTCCTGAAATACGATTAATCCCGAGGATGAATCAATAACCGGTTCATAAGCAGCAAAGACACTGCGTTCTCCGAAAAGCACACCCTTATAAATTCCGGACTCGCCGCGAAGCGCGCGCAGCAAAGGTTCACTAAGCTCAGTCTCCTCTTTCCGGTGAGTACCGGATTCATGATTGCTGCATTTACTGAAGAGATAGTTGACACTGTCGCCGCTCACCGAGAAGATCATTAGCTCAGCGGGATCACCAATTTCAGTATTAAGAAAGAGCGTATCAATAATCGCTTCAAGGTCGGAATGACATCGCGATGCTTGAGTGGAATCTTCCGCATCCCAGCCGTGTAGGAGCCGATCAAGCGCCCGAATGTGATGAACTTGAGATCTGGCAAGACTGCTCAAACGAAGCTGGACATCATCAAGGCGGGCTTTATAGAGCGCAAACAACACAATTGCAGCAGTGAGCAATGCGAGTACTGTCGTTGCAGCAGCAATAAGAAAAGCCTGTTTGCAGGACTTCGATTTCATACCATGGTCCGAATCAGAGGAATATTCGAGTCATAATGTGCAAAACTCGCTCCACTCAAATTGTACAATTCTATTTAAACAGTCCGATTTGCGGAAGATTCGAGTAATTACATTATTATTCTATTCTGCTTGGGAAATATCGATAACAATAACTGATTAGTCCGTGTTTGGGGAGATTGCGCGAATTCATACATTTTAACGCTATTGACCATGTTTAGGAGATGTGATTTGTTATTCGAGTCGCCGAATTGCTCCCGGCAGAAAGCGCAGTGCAAGAGTCCGCCAAGAGAAGAGGGGCTTCACGTTATTCAGACGAGAAAATTGGTCTGTCCTTCGAAACCTGTGCCATAAGAAATTTCACTGGTTACCAACACAGTATCACTTAACAGGAATCAGCCTCTTCCCCACCCCGAGAACCACTTTCTGGATCACACAATGGTCGTCACTTGGTGTTGTTTGGTGGCACTGGGCACATATGATATGATTCCGTTTGGTTGGATGAAATGAATAGTGATTTTAAAACAGTAGTTTAAAAAATACTCTTCATTCACACTGGTAACGCTGGTTCGAGTCCCTTACTGGCTGCTGGGAAAGCAAAGTCCGGGATTGATCCTAATCACAAGAGAACCCACGAACCTAAGCCAGTTATATTATAAATAACAGATATTTATACGCATTAGGCAGAAAACTTGACATCACACAAAAAATGTCTTATGTTTATAAATGCAAATGCATTTGCATTCGCAATAACACTGCTCATGAGCTGTTAACAGGCATCAGTTTAGAAGTGGACTTAAGGTCTTTACAGGCATGAATTTAAACACTCGCCAGAGAAGGGCAATTCTTGATGTTCTTGAGATTGCCGATCACCCGCTCAGTCCGCAAGAGATTTACGATGGAGTGGGTCACTACGGCGAATCTGTGAATATGTCGACGGTTTACAGATCTTTGTCGGCATTAGTGAAGCGGGAGATTCTGGAGGAGGTGAAACTCCCCGGCGAACCGAGCCGCTATGAGTTTTCGGGGAAAGGCCATCACCATCATTTTCGCTGTCGGAAATGCAATCGGGTTCTGGTGATCGAGAAGTGTGCGGCGGATGTGAACAGCATGGTCCCGCCCGGCTACATCGTCGAAGATCATGATCTATTTATCTATGGGCTATGCTCAGAATGCTCCCCTTGAGTAGACATAGATAGGCTTAGTCCATTGAACCATATACTAATACGATAAGTTACCCTCAACCTCAAGCATGAGGAATCAGCAATGAATTATCTGGTTGCAGCCGACGGCAAAGACTGGGATGCGAAAATCTCTAAGAGGTTTATTCATGCTAAGATGTACCTGATCGCAAACACCGCTGCCGAAGAAATCAAGGCTTATGAAAGCAGCGTTTATCATGATCCGTTTGAGTTGGCTGAGCTTCATGAAAAGAGCGGCACTCTGGCGGGGATTATCACATGTAATATCGGACCTCACGCATTCGAGCTTGCATCACAACGGGGGTTGCCTGTCTATTTGTTGAGGAATGCCACCGTCAGGCGAGCACTCGAGTTGGTTCAAGAGGGGAAGGTGGATGCGGCGGAAAGTTCGAGTTTGCGCCGCAGTATCCAAGAAAGGCGGCACCGTCAACAGCCTCTTTCGGAATACATGGAGTCAGAACCTTCCGGGCGTTTTCATCAGGGCAAGGGACAAGGACTGGGCAAAGGACAAGGACAAGGTCAAGGTCGCGGTCGATTCAAGCGCTTTCGCTGAAAGCAATCCGAAAAGATCGAAGGCGGGAATTAAGCGATTAGGACGAACATTTTTATGCGTTGCGTCAAGTAGAAAACTTCATTTGCTAAACTAAAGCGCTTGGGATTCCGGTGGGTTGTGCGTTTTGGGCGGCTGTTACAACACACTCACAGCGTTTAGCCGGGCACGGTGATGTCTTTCATCTATTCCTCTATGATAATTGGGGACACTATAGAAAATCAGAGCTGTCAA
>JAHIZR010000465.1 GCA_018814465.1 bacterium
AAATGCTGCTGAAGAGCGAGTAAAGCGTCTTGTTCGAGCAGTTCCAACGCGCAAGGAACAACTCCTTGCGACATGATTGCGGGAACCGATTCCGCGGCAGCCTGCAGACTGTCGAAAGGAACCAGCATAGTCCGGCGATACTTGGGAAGCGCGATCAGCTTTAAGGTTATCTCGGTCACGATACCTAAAATTCCCTCACTACCAACAAAAAGCTGCACCATGTTCAAACCAGTGACATCTTTCAAGCGCTTGCCGCCCCATGAGGTCAGTTCGCCATTGGCAAGTACGACTTTCAAGCCGTAGACATAGTCCTTGGTCACTCCATACTTCAAGGCGCGTGGGCCGCCGGCGTTTTCGGCGATGTTGCCGCCGATGGTGCAGGAGCCGCGGCTGGCAGGATCGGGCGGATAGAAGAGTCCCCTCTCCTCAACCGCTTCCTGAAGATGCTGCGTAATGACTCCCGGTTCGGTGACAACGAAAAAATTCTCCGCGTCAATTTCCAGAATGCGATTCATGCGCTCAAGACTCAGGCAGATACCGCCTTGCGTGGCGAGCGCGCCGCCGGATAGTCCCGTGCCGGCACCGCGAGGGATAATCGGAATACGATGCTCCGCTGCGAGTCGGACAATTTGCTGAATCTGTTCGGAAGTTTCCGGTAGCACGACAACCTGCGGCG
The DNA here is from genome assembly GCA_018814465.1 of bacterium. GTDB lineage: Bacteria > Electryoneota > RPQS01 > RPQS01 > RPQS01 > JAHIZR01. The sequence continues at coordinate 677 of JAHIZR010000465.1, forward strand.
GAAACCGTAGATCTTCAGTTTCATCGTGCTCATACTTCTCGAAGTTGTCGTCTGTCGAAAGGAGAACGTACTTCTCACCGACGATGCCGCGCAGATGTTCCACTATTTGAGTGTTGAGCGGATCAGGCATCGCGTGTTATCCTAAAGCCGGTATGATTTGCCGGAGTCTCGAGCTTTTTTACATCCAAAGCCGATACATGAGAGAAAGGCGGTCCTTGTCGCAAGTGTTCAAGGAATTCATGAATAATCGGCTCGCTGCCTTCGATGTCCGCCTCCACCCTGCCGTCGCGCAGATTGCGCACCCAGCCGCGGAGTTCGAGTCGTACCGCGAGATCCTGTACGAAGTAGCGGTAGCCGACGCCCTGTACGCGACCGGAAACGAAGACGGAGTAGCGGACAATCTCGGACATTTACTTTACCGGATAACCGACGGTTTGAGCCAGAATAATGTGCTGTTCGGATTTCAAGTTCATGACTTCCGCGCAATGCTGTTTATCAATGGAGGCCCGCACGACCGTTGCCAGTCCTTCCGAGGCGCAAAAGAGATAGACATTCTGGGCGATCGAACCTGAATGCGTGTGCGCCCAGAGCGGTTTCGTCGCGTCGTCATAGATTTCCATGCGGGAATAATCGGAAACATAGACAAGATTTAGCGCGGCATCACCGACGAACTCCTGCGTGCCGGTGCGATCACGATAGTCCCCCGCCGTCACTCCTTCAAGCCGGTTCTCGGCTGCGTTATAGTGATAAACGCCGTCAGGCAGGAAGGCGTAGATGTCCATGTCCTGCACGTTCCGCGCCGTGGGAGCGGTACGCCTGCCGTCTTCACGTTTGATGCCAAACGCAGCCCACAATAGACTGGAGAGCGTCTGCAACGGGAGTGCTTCCTTACTGTATTCACGTGTGGAATGCCGCTCGGCAAGACAATCCATTAATGGTTTGCCGCCGGTTTTTATCGGTTCGGGAAGCTGGATTGCCGGCAGCTCCTGTGCAAAGCCGGATAGTGAGGTTGTCATTAGAAGTAATAAGAGCAGTTGCTTCATGCGAGTGCTGTCAGCTTATGTTGCTTGCCGGGATTCCGGAAAATCTGCCTTCGATGACTGCGGCAGTTTTCAGGAATGGCAAATACATGAATACTACGGTTTGAGTCTGGACATCATGCGTGGGAAGGGAATCGTCTCGCGGACATGGGGCAGATCACAGATCCATCCCACGAGCCGCTCTAGTCCGAGACCGTAGCCCGCATGCGGCACGCTGCCGTATTTGCGGAGATCGAGGAACCAGCCGAAGGCTTCGACGGGCAGTTTGTGCTCATTGATGCGTTCCACGAGTACGACACGATCATCTTCACGCTGACCGCCGCCGATGATTTCGCCTTTTCCTTCGGATGCGAGCATGTCGAATCCGAGTGCGAGGCGGTCGTCATTTTTATCGCGCTTCATGTAGAAGGCCTTAATCGCCGAGGGGAAATGATGGACGATAACGGGGCGATCGAACTGGTTAGAGATCGTTGTCTCTTCGTCGCCGCCGATATCATCGCCCCATTCGATTTCATGATCGCTTTGCTTCAGAATGCCGATGGCTTCCGTATAGGTAATACGCGGAAAGGGCGTGACAATCTTTTCTAATATTTTCGTGTCACGTTCGATATCCTGCAGCTCTTTGGAGCGAGTTGCGAGCACGCGTTTCACGACAAACTCCACCATATCTTCGGCGAGCTTCATCGCGCCTTCGAGATCAAGATAGGCGACTTCCGGTTCGATCATCCAGAATTCAGTCAGGTGACGGCGGGTTTTGGATTTCTCGGCGCGAAAGGTCGGACCGAAGGTGTAGATTTTACCGAGCGCCATTGCTCCGGCTTCACCGTAGAGCTGACCGGACTGACTCAAGTAAGCGTCTTCACCGAAGTAGTCCGTATGAAACAGCGTCGAGGTGCCTTCGCAGGCGTTAGCGGTAAAAATCGGCGGATCGAAGAGTGTGAAGCCGCGTTCGTCGAAGAAATCGCGCACCGCTTTGATAATCGCATGACGAATCCGCAGAATGGCAACCTGTCGTTTGCTGCGAATCCAGAGATGACGATGATCCATGAGGAAAGCCGTGCCGTGCTCTTTAGGCGTGATCGGATACTCGTCGAGACTCAAAGAGACCGGCTGCACGTTGTTCAACATGAGTTCAAAGCCGCCCGGAGCGCGATCGTCGGCGCGAACTGAACCGGTAATGATCAACGAGGATTCCTGATTGAGAGTATCAATCGCGGCGATCTGTTCCTCGCCAAGATCGGCAAAGGAACCGACAGCCTGAATAATGCCTGTGCCATCGCGCACCATGAGGAAGCGAATCTTTCCGGACGAGCGTTTATTATAAAGCCACCCTTTGATGGTGACTGTTTGTCCGGTATAGTTTGCGATGTCTTCGATGTAAACGTGCGGAGGCATGTCGGGCTCCGGTTGTTTGCTCATGGTTGTTTCCTTTTGTGGGAGCAACACGCAGGAGCGTGTTGCCTAGTATATTGTTTTCGGAATGACAGTTTTACCAGCGGGGAACCGCAAAGCCTTAATCCCGGCTCGGTGAGAATTAATCTTCAGCTTTAAGCTGGCGGTCCATGAGTTCTTTGACAGCGAGACGCGGCGATTGATTTTCGAAAAGAATTTTGCAGACCGCCTCGGTAATAGGCATTTCAATTTCTAATTCAGCGGCAAGTTCCCGGACAGCGCGGGAAGTCCAGACTCCTTCGGCAACCATGACCATCGAATCCAGCACTTGCTGCAATGTTTCGCCTTTGCCGATGCGTTCTCCGACGGTACGGTTGCGGCTGTTAGGTGAATTGCAGGTCGTGGCTAAGTCGCCCATCCCTGAGAGCCCGCTGAAGGTCAGGCGGTTGCCGCCGAGCGCTTCGCCGAGTTTGGACATCTCGAACAGACCGCGAGTCAGAAGTGAGCCCATTGCATTATCGCCGAGCTTCATTCCGGCGCACATCCCCGCAGCCAAAGCGATGACGTTTTTGACGGCACCGGCAGTCTC
>JAHIZR010000059.1 GCA_018814465.1 bacterium
AAGTTCTTCTCAATGGGGAAAATGGTGACGATTAATCAAAGACTCGAGCAGGATCTGATTGAACTCGTTGCTGATGAATTCGGATTCACTGTCGAATTCGTCACCGAAGAAGAGCATGAGGAAGTTGAGGTGGTCGATGAGGATCGCCCCGAAGATCTGGTCGAACGGCCCCCCGTCGTCACGGTCATGGGACACGTCGATCACGGTAAAACCTCCCTGCTGGACTTCCTGCGCCATACCGCGGTCATCGCCTCCGAACATGGCGGCATCACCCAGCACATCGGCGCTTATGAATTAAAACACAATGACCGCAAAATCACTTTCCTTGATACTCCCGGTCACGAGGCTTTTACCGCGATGCGCGCCCGCGGTGCGCAGGTCACCGACCTGGTCGTGCTTGTGGTCGCCGCGGATGATCATGTGCGTCCGCAGACGATTGAAGCGATTAGTCACGCCCAGTCGGCGGACGTGCCGATTATCGTCGCAATCAATAAAATCGACAAGCCTGATGCCGATCCCGAACGCATCCGCAAGGAACTCGCCGCTCAGAATATTCTGGTTGAACAATGGGGCGGTAAAATCCAGAGCGCTGAAATCTCCGCGAAGTTCGGTCAGGGAGTTGAAGGGCTGCTCGAAGAAATTCTCCTCGCTGCCGATATCCTTGAACTGAAAGCGAATCCCAATCGCCGCGCGCGCGCCACCGTCGTCGAAACCCGGCTCGAGAAAGGCCGCGGTATGGTCGCGACGATTGTGGTCACTACCGGAACTCTGCATATCGGCGATCATTTCGTCGCCGGACAGCAGTTCGGCAAGGTGCGCTCACTGATGGATGAATTCGATCAAGCTATCACCAGCGTCAGCCCCGGATGCCCGGCACAAGTTGTCGGCTTCTCGGGAGCTCCGCAATCCGGCGATGCCTTCGTTGTGCTCGACAGCGAAAAAGAAGTGAAGGACATCGCGATGCGCCGTCAGCTGCTGCAGCGCGAACAAACCTTCCGCCAGATCAAGATGCTGAGTCTCGACCAGATTTCGCAGCAGATTAAGGAAGGCGCGGTCAAGGAACTTTCCCTGATTGTCAAAGGCGACGCGGACGGCTCCGTGGAAGCGATCTGTGACACGCTCCAAAGAATCGCCGCCAAGGGAGTGAAAGTGCGCATCGCTCACAAGGGTGTGGGTGCCATTACCGAAAGCGACGTCCTGCTCGCCTCCGCGACCGGATCGATCATTCTCGGATTCCATGTTCATCCCAATCTCAAGGCGCGCGACCTCGCCATGCAGGAAAAAGTGGATATCCGCACCTATCGCATCATTTATGAAATGGAAAACGATGTCCGCAGCGCCCTCGAGGGCCTGCTTGAACCGGATACGCGCGAAGATGTGATCGGTCTCGTCGAAGTCCGCGATATTTTCCGCATTCCTTCCATCGGCACGATTGCCGGCTGTCAGGTGATTTCCGGCAAAGTCACCCGTTCCAATGAAGTGCGCCTGCTGCGCGAAGGCCGTCAGGTCTGGCGCGGCAGAATCGGCTCGCTGAAGCGGTTTAAAAACGATGCCAGCGAAGTCAAGTCCGGTCTTGAATGCGGTATCGGTCTCGACGGCATGAACGATGTCAAGGTAGGGGATTCGATCGAAGTGATCGAGATTGTCAAAGTCAAGCGGAAGCTCGAGAGCTCGACTGCATGAGCGTCTGCCTCGGAATGCTGACGGCGCGACTCATGGTCCCTGAAAGCCATTCCCTGAAAGAACGAAGAGCGGTCGTCAATTCCCTTAAAGAGAAAATCCGCAAACGCTGCAATGTCTCGATCTCGGATGCCAGCCCCGATCAGGTCTGGCAGCGCGCCGAATTGCACTTTGCCTGCGCCGCCGAAACGGAAGCCGCCGCCGATGCAATCTTTCGAAGCATCATCAGACTTATCGATGAAGAATCGAGGTGCGAATTGATGAATTCGGAAATCGAATACTATGCATAATCCTTTTTCAGAACAGCGCGGCAAACCCCGCCGCCCGCAAAGAGTCGCATCCGAGATTATGCGAATGATGCCTGATCTGATTCGACGGCATGTGAAGCTGCCTGAGGATATTTTCGTAAGTATCGTGGGTGTGGAGGTCTCCCCTGACCTCGGGGTCGCGAAAATCTACTTCAGCGTGATCGGGGATGATGAGAACCGGCAGAGCAAAAAAGCGGAGAAACTCCTGAACACGAAGCGCGGCATCCTGCGCAAGGAAATCGCGAGTCGCATGGTCATGAGACAGCATCCCGAGCTGAAATTCGTAGCGGATCATACCTCCGCCAATGCCGCGCGCATCGAGCAATTGTTGGATCAAATCAAGCACGAGAACAAAGGAAGCGAGCCGACGGAGCTGTGAAGTTTGTTTCCCGCGATCTGGACAAGCTGAAAACGCTGCTGTCATCGGACGATCAGGTTCTCGTCACGACTCATATTCGCCCGGATCCCGATGCCATCGGCTCCGTGCTTGCGATTCGCGAGATGATTAAACAGTTGGGCAGCGAGGCACATGTGATCTTAGAGGACGAATGCCCGCCAAGATGCGGATTTCTTCCCGGCGCTGACGAGATTCTGACTCTCAGTGAGACTAAAAATACGCAACGCTATAAAGCCGTTGTCATTGTTGATGCAGGGGATCGCGGTCGAGTTGGAGACGTTGAGCGCTTGATATCAACGAGTGCCGAGATCGTCAACATTGATCATCACAGCTCGAATGAACACTTCGGCACACTCAATTTCGTTTATCCCGACACTGCCGCCTGCGGGGAATTGCTCTATTTCCTGATAAAGGCATTGTCCATCGAGTTGACGCAAACTCTCGCCACGAACTTATACGCGGGACTGGTGACGGATACCGGACGCTTTCGTCATACGAATACCACTTCCCGCAGCCTGCAGGTCGGCGCGGCGCTGATCGATGCCGGCGCGGATGCCGCGGCAATTACGGATCATCTCTATTACGACATCGCCGCGCAAGACATCCGCAGCATCGGAATCATTCTTGGGAGTCTTGAATTGCACGGAAGGGGAGAAGTCAGCACGATGCTGGTCAAACTCGATCAGAGCATCGAAGATCCCGATCATGTTGTCGATTTCGCCCGCGCGATCAACGGCGTCGAGGTCGCGGCGCTGCTGAGTGAAATGAAGGACGGCAAGATTCGCGTTTCCATGCGTTCGAAAGCGCGCGTGGATGTTTCGAAAATCGCCGAGTCCTTCGGCGGCGGCGGTCACGTGCGTGCTGCCGGATTCCGCATGATCGGTACATTGACTGAAGTCCGCGATAAGATCGTGCCTGTGCTGCTGAAAGCGGTTAAAGACTCGTCAGCTTGATTTCGATAATAGCATGCTCTCAGACGGTCTGATATTATCCGTCAACAAACCATCGGCTTGGACTTCCTTCGATGTCGTCGCGAAACTGCGCCGCGCGCTGGAATGGAAAAAAGTCGGACATGCCGGCACGCTTGACCCGATGGCGACCGGAGTTCTCATCCTGCTTTTCGGTGCCGCGACTCGCCGCAGCGATGAGTTCATGGATCTGCCCAAAGAATATCGAACGACTATTCGCTTCGGTTTGGTCACAGCGACGGATGATACAACCGGCGAGCTGCTCGAGCGGCGCGAGATTGACAAATGGTCGGAATCCCGCATTTATGAAGCTCTGCAAAGCTTCATCGGCCGCATCGCACAAATTCCCCCGGCGGTTTCAGCGGTCAAGGTGGGTGGACGCCGCAGCTACAAAGCCGCTTTCGCGGGTGAAGCGCTTGACCTGAAAGCTCGTCCGGTTGAAATCTACGGCATCGACGTCCATCGCTTCTCGAAACCGGATGTCGAACTGACGATCCGCTGCGGACGCGGAACCTACATCCGTTCGATCGCCCGCGATTTGGGAAATGCTCTGGGCTGGGGAGCCGTGCTGGCACAATTAACCAGAACGGCAATCGGACCCTATCGCATTGAAAACAGTTTGCCGGTCGAAACTATTTTAAAGCATAAATCCGAGTTTACTTTCGCCGCATAGATGGATATTTTTCGAGGTTCATGGTCAGCGTTTTCCGATCTGCGCGATTCGGCGGTCACCGTCGGCTCTTTCGATGGCGTGCATGTGGGACACCGTGAAGTCATCGCTCGTCTGGTAAAAACCGCCCGCGAACATGATCTGCGCAGCGTCGTCATCACGTTTGAGACTCATCCCCGCGATGTGATGGACTCGGTGGACTATCCCGTGCCGCTGCTGACCACAACCGAGGAAAAGCTTGATCTCCTCGCCGAGACCGGGGTGGATCTCACAATGGTTCTGCAGTTCGATCACAGTCTCGGGGAGCTTGCACCGCGCGATTTCGTGCAAGTAGTATTGGCCGGGCGAATCGGCATGAAAAAAATCGTCATCGGTTTTAATCACGCCTTCGGCAAAGGCCGTCAAGGGGATCGCGAAAGCCTGATCGCTCTTTCGCGGGAAATCGGCTTCACAGTGGAAGTCGTGAATCCCACCCGTATTGGCGATATCATTATCTCTTCCACCAAGCTTCGCAGAATGGTGATCGAAGGTGATCTGATCGGCGCCGCCAAAGGATTGAACCGCTACTACACTCTGAGCGGTACCGTCATCCACGGCTTCGGTCGCGGAAAAAGACTCGGATATCCCACAGCCAACCTGGGTCTGATACAATCAAATAAACTGCCTCCCAAAGACGGCATCTATGCCGGATTCGGATTGCTGGAAAACGGCGAGTCTTATCCGGCCGCCATCTCCATCGGCTACAATCCCACTTTCGGCGAAGGCAAGCATTCCCTCGAAGCTCACCTGATCGGCTTCGATGGCGATATCTATGATCAGAAACTGCGTCTCAACTTCGTCCAACGTATTCGCGGAGAAGAGAAGTATGACGCTGAATCCGAACTGATTCAGGCTATCCGCAAGGATATCGAAACAATTTCCAAACTGCTCAAATCACGGCATCACTTGTTGCCGGATCTGAATGCGGTCGCTGATTCGACCAAATCTAAACAAGAATAGAAATAGACACGAAAGAGAAGCAAGCATGGCAGTTACTGCTGAAGAACGCAAGTCGATGATCGAAAAATTCGCGCGTACGACGAATGACACGGGCAGCCCCGAAGTACAGGTCGCTTTGTTGACAAAGCATATCGCTGAACTGACGGAACACCTCAAAATCCATCAGAAGGACGCCCATTCACGCCGCGGCCTTTTGCTGATGGTGGGACGCCGTCGTCGTTTGCTCAAGTATCTCGCAAAAACCGATATCGAACGCTATCGCAGCCTGATCAGCGAACTCGGCCTGCGCAGCTAACGCCAACCGGCCGCATGAGGCGACCGGAATTAACACAGACTGCCCGTAAAGAACTGGGCAGTGATTGTGCTTGTATTGCCGTCAGGTCACCATTCCGGAAGGCAGCGGCACAATCGGAGAAGAAGGAGAAATAGGAAGAAAATGGTTCACACTCAAGAGATGGAATTAGGGGGACTGACCCTCAAACTGGAAACGGGTCGAATGGCAAAGCAGGCTGACGGTTCCTGCTGGCTGACCTATGGCGACATCACGGTACTGGCTACGGTGGTCGGCAATCTCGATCAAGAAAATGATCTTGATTTCCTGCCCATGACCGTTGATTATCGCGAAAAACTCTACGCGGTCGGGCGCATTCCCGGCGGCTTCTTCAAGCGCGAAGGCCGCCCTTCGGAAAAAGAAATTCTTTCGGCAAGACTCACGGACCGCCCCTTGCGTCCGCTGTTCCCGGAAGGCTTCCATCAGGAAGTCCAGATTATGATCAATGTGCTCTCATCCGACGGCGAGCATGACGCGGATGTCCTCGGTACGATCGCGGCTTCGGCTGCGCTTGGCTTGTCGCGGATTCCCTTCCACGGACCGGTCGGTTCTGTTCGCATCGGCATGCTCGATGGCGAGTACATCGTCAATCCGACTTCTAAACAACTGGAAGAATCCTCGCTCGATGTCGTCGTTTCCGGCACCGCCGACTCGATCATGATGGTCGAAGGCGTTGCCAAACTGGTATCAGAGGACGACTATCTCGGCGGCATCGAACTCGCGCACGAAGAAATAAAAAAAATCGTCGAACTCCAGAATAAGCTCATCGCTGAAGCCGGTAAAGAAAAAGCCGAATTCATTCCGCCTGAGCGTAACGAAGCTCTTGACAGCGCGCTCGCCGCAGCCTGCGATGATCGCATTCGCGAAATCTGCAGGATAACTGAAAAACAGGAACGCCGCACCGCCGAGAAAGAGCTCGTCCTGGAAACAATCGAGAAATTCAAAGAAGAATATCCCGAGCAGGAACGTTATATAAAGACCTGGGCGCACGACCGCTATGCGAAATTCGTTCGCGAACGGATGCTGAAAGATAAGATCCGTCTCGATGGCCGAACCTTCGAGGAAATCCGCCCGATTACCTGTGAAGTGGATGTCCTGCCGCGCACGCACGGCAGCGCGCTCTTCACGCGCGGTCAGACGCAAGCCTTAGGCACGATCACGCTGGGCGCGAAGTTCGATGAACAGAAAATCGATGCGCTCGACGGTGTCTACTTCCGCCCCTACATGCTGCATTACAACTTCCCGCCCTTCAGCGTCGGCGAAGTGCGCAAATTCCTCGGGCAGTCCCGCCGT
>JAHIZR010000060.1 GCA_018814465.1 bacterium
GAGAAGATGGATATGAAAGCCCTCGGTTGAGATCGGGGGCTTTTAATGTTTGAATGAAGCGGGATTTCGGGTAATCAGTCGCGTACTAATATTTTCTTCCCACTACCCACCCCAGTAAGCGAGTACTCGCGCTTATAAATTTGTTCCGGCAGGGTACCGTGCCCGAAAATTCTCGTATTGTCGGAGCTGTTCGGCGCTTAGAGCCTGCGCGGCGGGAAGGTAAAATCTGAAGGAAGAGACCCCCCTTTTGTCCCCCCGTGAACGGGGGGAGAATATGAAAGCCCTCGGGCGTGTGCGGGCACCCACCACGGCGAAGCAGACGGAGGGTGATTCAGAGGTTGATTAGATGCTGGATTTTACTATATTAGTAAGGTTATAGGTGGATTTTCCACCGGGGACGGTGGGAGGTAGTAAATATAACTGTAAGTATTTGTATATATAAGTAATTAGAATTAGATCAGCAGGAGTTGACAGAAAATGGCACTGGCCACGAATTTAGGATTTCCGCGGATTGGACCGAAGCGCGAACTGAAAAAGGCGGTGGAAAGCTACTGGGCGGGCAGGATTAATCGCGAAGAGTTGATGAACACGGCGGCGGAAATTCGGCAGGGAAACTGGAAACTGCAGCAAGAGTCAGGGCTGGACTATGTGCCATGCGGGGACTTCTCATATTATGACCATATGCTGGATACGATCGCGATGGCGGGAGCCGTGCCGGAACGCTACGGCTGGTCAGGCGGGGACGTCGACCTCGAAACTTATTTTGCGATGGCGCGCGGGATTCAGTCGAAGGGGAAAGACGGGCTGGATGCGCCGGCGATGGAGATGACAAAGTGGTTCGATACCAATTATCACTATATCGTTCCGGAATTCTCCAGCAAAACCAAGTTCAAGCTCTCGTCAACGAAAGTCATTGATGAGTTCAAGGAAGCGGCAAGTCTCGGCATCAAGGCGCGTCCGGTGCTGGTCGGTCCGGTGACTTTTCTGTTATTGGGCAAGGCGCATGCGGATGACGTGAAGCCGCCGGCACTGTTAGATGATCTGCTGGAAGTTTATGTCGAAGTCTTAAAGCTGCTGCGTGAAGCCGGAGCGGAGTGGGTACAGCTTGACGAACCGTGTCTGGTGCTGGACCTGACGAAGGAGGCGCGCGCGGCCTATCGGACCGCTTATGAAAAGCTGACGAAGGCCGTGCCGGGGCTGAAGATTCTGCTGGCGACCTATTTTGATGAGTTGCGCGAGAATATGAAGCTGGCGTTCAGTCTGCCGGTGGCGGCGGTGCATTTGGATCTGGTGCGCGCGCCGCAGCAGTTGGATGCGGCATTGAAAACGATTCCACGAAAAATGGCGCTGTCGGTGGGAGTGGTGGATGGACGGAATGTCTGGAAGACGGAATTCGACAAAGTGATCAATACGGTTCATACGGCGGCGGATGTGCTGGGAAATGAACGGGTGATGGTGGCTCCGTCGTGCTCGATGCTGCATTCGCCGGTGGATCTGAAGGCCGAAAAGAAGATGGACGGCGAGATCAAACAGTGGCTCGCTTTCGCGACGCAAAAGGTGTCTGAGATTGCTGTTATTACTAAGGCAGTCAACAAAGGGGAAGCCGCGGTAGCCGAAGAGCTGAAGGCTAACCGGGAAGCTTGCGCGAACCGTAAGACCTCGCGGAAGATTCATAACGATGCGACGAAAAAGCGTTCAGCGGCGGTAACTGACGCGATGATGAATCGCAAGTCGCCGTTTGCGGCGCGCCGCAAAGTGCAGCAGGAAGCACTGCAACTGCCGGCGTTCCCGACAACGACGATCGGCTCTTTTCCGCAGACGCCGGAAATTCGCGCGATTCGAGCGGATTTCAAGAGTGGGAAGAAGAGCCTTGATGAATACAACGCCGCGATGAAAAAAGAGATCGAGTACGCAATCCGTTTTCAGGAAGAGATCGGCATAGATGTGCTCGTACACGGCGAAGCGGAACGGACGGATATGGTGGAGTATTTCGGGGAACGGCTGAACGGATTCGTGTTCACGACCTTCGGCTGGGTGCAGAGCTACGGCTCGCGCTGCGTGCGACCGCCGATTATTTTCGGAGATGTTTTCCGCGAGAAACCGATGACGGTGGAGTGGGCGATTTACGCGCAATCGCTCACGAAACTGCCGGTGAAGGGCATGCTGACCGGACCGGTGACGATTCTGCAGTGGTCATTCGTGCGCGATGACCAGCCCAGAAGCGAAACCTGCCGGCAGATCGGCCTGGCGATTCGCGATGAAGTGGTGGATCTGGAGGCGGCGGGGATTCAGGTGATTCAGATTGACGAGCCGGCGATTCGTGAAGGATTGCCGCTGCGGAAGGATCGCTGGAACGAGTATCTGGAATGGGCGGTGAATTGCTTCCGGCTGTCGGCGTCTGGTGTGCGCGATGAAACGCAGATTCACACGCATATGTGCTACTCGGAGTTCAATGATATGATCGAAGCCATCGGCCGGATGGACGCGGATGTGATTTCGATGGAGACGTCGCGTTCGCAGATGGAACTATTGCAGGCGTTCCGGGATTATAAGTACCCGAATGAGATCGGTCCGGGCGTCTATGATATTCATTCACCGCGCGTGCCCTCGGAAGCGGAGATGGAAGCGCTGCTGCGCAAAGCGTGCGAAGTTATTTCCGCCGATCAGCTCTGGGTAAATCCGGACTGCGGCTTGAAGACGCGCCGCTGGGAAGAAGTGAAGCCGTCGCTACAGCGGATGGTTTCGGCGGCGAAGAAGCTGAGGGCGAAGGGATGAGGGAAGAAAGAAGAAGGATGAAGGATGAGGGATGAGGGATGAAAGGAAGCACCTTCCTCTATAACTATCTAAAATATGATTCCGGCCGGGTTGCGCACTTCCACTCGCTCGTTTACAGGAAGTATTCTGTGCTTAACCCGGCTCGGCGAGCCTTTTCGCCAATTCTCCTATGATAATCAGGGGATACGATCCGGTAGAGATTATTATCAACAAAGATAGAATGGAACATGAGTAAACGAATTATTGTCGGACTGGACGGAAGCCTGTTCGCGGAAGCGGCGATGGACGCAGCGATCGATCGCGCGTCGCGCTGCGATGGTACGATCGTCGGAGTCGCGGTGATCGATCAACCGGGGATCGAGCATTCCGAAGCCGGCGCGGGAGCCGGAGCGGCTTACTTTGCGAGAGACATCATCGACAAGAAGATGTCCGAGGCATTGGCGAAGACGCGCGATTTATTGATTCACTTTGCGGACCGGTGCCGAACAGCGGAAGTCAAATATGAGCTGGCCCGCGAGGAAGGAGTGCCGTTCGATGCGTTGGTGGAATACGGCAGGGCGAGCGATATGATGATCGTCGGTCAGCATACGCACTTTCAATATGACACGGATGCGCGGCCCGGGGGGACGGTGAAGCGGTTGATGAATCATCCGGTCGTGCCCGTGCTGGCGGTTCCGGAGAAATGGATCGCACCGCAGCACGTGATCATTGCTTATGACAGTTCGATCCATACGACACGGGCAATGCGGGCGTTTGTGCATCAACAGAATATCGTTCCGTTCGCCGAAGATGTAACGCTGCTTTATGTCAATGACGAGGATGTAGACGCAGTTATCCGGCATGAACTTGATTTGGCTGAGAAGTATTTGCGCGCGCACGGATTGAAAGTAAGCAGGATGAGCCGAAAGGGGAAGGTGGGGCGGCTATTAGTGGAAGCCGCGCAGGAATTCAATCCCTGCATGATCGTGATGGGGTCCTCGCGGCAGAGTTGGTTGACGGAGCTGTTGAGCGGATCGGTGGAGGAGCAGCTGATTAAGCACAGTATCCCGGTGTTTGTGTTCGAATAGAAGAGATTATTTCCCTTGATCCCTCCGTGAACGGAGGGAGATAAAGAAAGCCCTCGGTGAAGATCGAGGGCTTTAATTTTTGAGTGAAGCAGGAGTCCGGATAATCTATTCGCGACACGCGGGAGCGTGCTGCTTAGTACTGAATGACATTAGGTAGGCTCGCGTGAAGATTCCGGCAGGGTTGCGCGCCTACTTGAATCTCGTAATGGAAAAGATGTTCGGCGCTTAACCCTGCTCGGCGGATTTCTTGACGATTACGCTCCAACCTTTTGTTCGTCGGCACTAATACTCTGTTTCCCCTATGACAATTGGAGGCGATGCTCTATTCGGGAGGGGGAGTGGAATCCGCGATAATCAGGAAGAATTTCAGATCTTCCTCCGAGATCTGGTGGACATAGAATGTGTCAGAAGTCGTCGTTATTCTGGTGGACGCATCGGGAATGAAATTAAGCGAGTCGCCCATGTATACATGGTAGCTCTGCGCATCCACAGCAGGCTGCCAGCGCAGAATCAAGTCCGTGTCTGCGACCGCGAGGGTTAAATTCTGAGGCGGATCGGGGATCAGGATGAAATCAAATTCATCCGCGCCAATGTCGGGAGGATTGCCTCTGGTTTGACCGTCAATATCAACAGTGACGGGAACACTTTCGTCACCAAGATCGTCGAAGTCGGGGAAGGAATCGTCTATGTGCAGATCTTCAGCGCTCAGAAAACGCGGATCCAGCGAAACACTGTTCAAATCATAGCCGGTGCTCTGCCATTCGCTGAGAGTCGGGTACTCCGTGGTACCGACAGCGCCGATTTGAAACAACGGAGAGGTTCCGTAGAGGTTGTTGTAGTCGGAACTCTGCGCGCCGCCGCCGAGCGCATAGATGCCGCGGGAAGCAACATCCGATTCCAGAGAGACGATGTTGTTATTGCGGATGTCATTGTCGCTGCCGGCGAAGATCAGGATGCCTGAGATTTCATTCGGGGACGGAGACTCATCGATCAGAATGGAGTTATGATAGATATAACTTGCGCCGACGGATAAATAGATGCCGGCGATTTTCAGCGACTGCACGGCGGAGAAATCATAGATGAAATTGTTATAAGCCGTGACGACGCCGCCTGCCGCCGGTGAACTGTAGATGCCGACGGCGCGGTTGGTGACACTGCCCGAAGCATCGGCGAAACCGTGAATCCGATTGCCGCAGATCTCGACCGAACCGCCGCTGTTCAGGTGGGTGACGAAGATTCCATAACAGACAGCGGAAAGAGTCGAGGAAGATCCGGGAATGATCTCATTATCGCGGACGACGCAGTCCACCTGATCATCTATATAGATTCCGTACCTTGCATGCTGAATCACGCAATTTCCGATCTGCGTACCGTAAGCCTGAAAACCGGGTTCTTCGGCTTTCAAGGAAACGCCCGAGTAGGCGCCGGTGATCAGCACACGATCCAACGAGTTGAAATCGCAATTCCGGATTTCAAAGCGGGCACCGAAGGATTCGATATTCGCGGAATCGGGGCCGAGTAAAGCCGCGCGGCTAAACTTGTTATGCGAGCTGTTGGTTTTAATGAGCAATGCTCCTGTACAGGAGCCCTGCGCGACGAGGTTGATACCCTCCATATCCAAATAGCAGGCGCCGTCGAGAGTGACCACCGCCTCACCCACTGAAGCTTTGATATAGACAGAGGCGGTGTCGTCATTGGCGGGTTTGATTCGCACGGAAGCGAGAGTGGAAGATCCCGGAAGAGCGGAGATGGAAATGGATTCGCAATAGTCGCCGGGAAAGAGTTCAATCACGACAGGATTCTGAACGCCACGGATTTCGAGAGATTGTACCGCCTGACCGAGGCTGGCGAAATCGGACGTGCCGCCGCCAATCTGATAGGTTCCCATGAGCGGCGCTCCGGCAATGATGACTTCGAGATCCGTCCGATCATTAGCAGGAACCATATCTCCCATCAGAAGCGACCGAATCGAGAGCAGTCCGCCCAGCAGTTCGGCCTCGGGTGTGAACCAATCGAAAGCTATCACGGCGGATTCTCCAGCAAGCAACGAGACCAGTTCTTCATCCTGAACGATGTCATTAAAGAGCAACTGAACCGGGACACCGGTTTGAGCATCGCCGCCCAGATTGGTCACTTCAACACTGAATTGATAAGCAGTCAAAGCGCTGTATTGTGAGGCGGGTTCGGAAAACCAGCCGACCGAAAAATCGGCAGACGGCACGGAATAATTGTATTCGTCGGCGCCGATGTCCGGCGGATTGTCGCGCGGTTCACCGTCGATGTCAAGCGACACCTCGGGAAGGAATTCACCGATGCCGTCGAGCGCAGAGGAATAGGGCTGAATATGCAGATCGGCCGGGGAAACGAAGCCGGGATTTTCAAACAGGCTTGTCGTATCCAGATTCCGGATTTCCGCCCACTCGGCTAACGTCTGATAGACTGAATCGATGCTAAAGAGTGCGAAAGAGAATGAATCACCCTCGCAGGGTGAATAATAGACGTTGTTTTGCGACGAGAGGGAGCCATTCTGGTATTTCCAGCAGAAGGCGCGGCTGCCGCATTCGCTGACTTCGACAGCATTATTGCGGGCATCCATGAAGGTGGAAGAACCATTTACGGAGAGCGCATAGATACCGGCGGCGCCGGGGAGACCGGACATGCAGATACTATTATGGTAGACTTTGGAGAATCCGCTGCCGGCCTGAATGCCATAGACCGCGCCTCCGCCCGAAATGTTCCAACCGGCAATAAAATTATTATAGATCAGTCCCATGCCATCATTCGCAGCGGAGAAGATACCATGCACATCGGCATCTCCCTGCGCGCCAGTGATGGTATTCCCTTCCACGAGTGTGCTGTCCCCCGCAAGCAGCGACGCGATATAAACGCCGTAGCCGTGATAGGTCGAGTGCTCGAAGCCGGGGGAAATCGTGTTGCGGAGGATTTCGCAGTTCTTCTGTCGGAGCAGGAAGATACTGCGAACGGAGTTGGTGATCACGCAGGATTCGATAACCGTGCTGCTGTCAGGATTTGCCGAGGAGCCGTCCAGCTTGAAGCCGTGATAGCAGTTCGACACTGTCAGATCATCGAAGCGGTTGCCGTGACAGCCGCCGCCGGTTACGCGAGCGCCGATCGTGGAAATGTCCGAGGGTGAGAAGGATTTCAGAGAGCCGTTGCAAACGGTGTTATAGCTTGCTTCGCCCTGAAGCAACAGAGCGACATTGTTGGGTTCGGCTGCTTCGATGGAAATCCCGTCAAGCGTGACAAAGCGTGCGCTGTCAAGAACCATCGTGGCCGGACCGGCATCGGAGATCAGCTTTACGGGGCCTTCGGTGTCGATTGATTTGCGGAATTGAACCGGCCGGTCGGGAGCGATGCCGTTGATTCTCGGTATGACAACACTTT
This sequence comes from bacterium, assembly GCA_018814465.1. Taxonomy (GTDB): domain Bacteria; phylum Electryoneota; class RPQS01; order RPQS01; family RPQS01; genus JAHIZR01. Next base: position 7,248 of record JAHIZR010000060.1, read on the forward strand.
CATTGTAGGTCCCTGAAGCAATAAAGAATGTGACTGTGTCGGAGATTCCACGCTCGCCCAACGCCTGCATGGCAGCGGAAAAAGTCGCGAAGTCCGCATTCAGACCGCCCAGACGGTACGCTCCATGAAGCGGCTGCCCGAGTACGGAGATGAATGTCGAAAGCGTATTGTCAGCGGGATTTTGATCATCGGGCAGGATGATTTCGACTCGCAGTTCACCGGAAGAGGGCGCAAATCCGGTTGCCCAAGTGATCGAGAACGTGTCTGTTTCCAGAGGAAGCAGTGTGATGAGTGTTTGCGCTTGCGGATTGTCCAGATAATAAACGCGAAGCGGCACATCGGATTGGATCTGGGAGCCGCGGTTTTGAGCCACGACGTCAACACTTACATTAGAGAGTTCGGGGCAGATCGTGCAGGAGTTTGACAATTCGAGAACCGCAAAATCAGCAGGCGGGGCGGTAAATCCATATTCGTCCGCTCCCCGGTCGGGCGGCTGGCTGCGCTCATCGTCGTCGATATCGGTGAGAATGTAGGAGATGGGCGTTCCGTTCTGATGGGCGAGTCCACCGCTGGCGGCGAGATGCAAGTCCGTTTCACCGGTGAATACAGGGTCGCCAGTCAGACTTTGAAAATCACCGCCGGAGCAGGACTGCCATGACGTCAGGTCAGGACGATCAACGTTGCCGCACTTGCCCAGGATGTAGCCGATACCCGTACCGTGAAAAATATTGAAATCCGAATTGATAATACCGGTAGGAGATTGAATGAAGATGCAGTAGGCGGCGCCGGACTGGACATTATTGAAGAGGATGTTGTTGCGAAGCTTGGCAACCAGAGACGGATTGAAGTTGTTATGATGAACGCAGTAAGAGCCGCCGGTCGCCGAGACATCGTTGATGTAGATTGAATTCGAATAGATCTCGCACATCCCGGACGCCCAATCCAGCGCTCGAATCTGGGAGCCGCCGGTGTTTGCGAAGCCATAGATGAAGTTATTGTATGCTCGCACGAGAGATGTTGTGGAGCCGGCGATGATCTTGACGGCAACCGCGCGTGAATTGGAGGTGACCAGATCGTGGATGCGGTTGCAGCGGACGGAGACGGTATCAGACGCGGAAAGTGTTCCGACATAGACGCCGTCGATTTCGCCGGACAAACCCGCATTTACTTGAATCTCGCATTGCTCGATGACGAGGCGCTGCTGATGATCAAGATAGACTCCGCGCTGAACGCTGTCAATAACACAGTTGGCGATTCTTGAATCAAGACCGGAAACGGAAGAGGAGGAAAGGTGGATGCCGTCGGCGGCGTTGATGACAGTCAGATTTTCGAGTAGGAGACTATCGCTGGCAGATCCACGGCTCTCGACCGCATATGACGTACTGAGAGCCGTGCCGCTGCCGCGGATCACACCGTTTCCAAACGCGATGTTGGAACAGCCGTTTTCGAAGATCAGCGCGCGTTGTCCGGGATCGCCCTGGCAGGTAACAGAGATTCCATGGAAACTGATATATGACGCTCCGGAGAAGGTAATCACACCCGTGTTGTTTGCGCCGGCGGAAGTTATAGTAACCGTGCTGTCGGGATGGGACGATACGAATTCAAGCCATGCAGCGGGAGAACTGCCTGCAACCGGAGGGAATGTCAGGGACTCTGTATAAGTGCCGGGATAGACGAAGATCGTGGTCGGACCGGAAATGCCATCAGCTGACAATGTGTCGAGTAAAGCGGCAAATGTAGGGAAGTCATCATTCCCGCCGCCGAGATCATACGTGCCGGATAACGAGAGAGTGGGGGAGGGGAGCGAGGACGGTAATGACTCTAAGCGGTCAACAGGCGCGCTAACGAGGAGGAGAGGAAACAGAATGAGACAAATGAACAGCCACTTTACGGCGGAGTTCATCTGAATCAAGGACGTGGATGATATTAAATTCTTAGTTAACAAACCTATCGCTGGTCAAAATCTGTTCATCAGGTCGGGTGCAAAATAATCCCGCACAGCAAAAAATGGCATCCGTCAGAAATTGGATATGATCATGATAACCTAAAAGTTAGCATGATATCCTGTATAGTCATAACTCGACATAATAAGATAATATGGAATAGCGATTCTGTAAAGCGAAATCATAGGAATAATTGAGATTTATTGGCTGTGAATCTAACACATTCATCCTCACCAATTCCTTGTTTTAGCTTGAAGTTCACAGTAAAAACTATTATCTTAATTGCTTAGAGGTATAGGCTTAAACTATTGATATCATATAAGTAAGATATGTTCTCGACAGAGAATGATAGCAGATTGCAGCAATCAAGAAGCCGTACAGGCAGGTATTTCAACGAGGATCCGATTAGTGACCCAGTAAATATCGCTGTTTTCAGAATGCGGGAGAGAATTTTTATGGGAAAGCCTCCTGCCCAAAAGAGCGAGGATCGCGGGTGAGATTGCGAGAGGTTCAATCCCGGCGCGGAGAGCGGAAGCAGATCGATTGAATTGAGACCACTCACACTTTTCTAATATTTTCATGTTTATTTGACAGGTTGTTTCCTGAATTCGTTATCGTTAGTCAGATTTGTTAAGGATAGCGATTCAAGGAGACGAAAAAGAAGGATACTTTCATGATGGATACACGCACGGCTTACGAAGCACTGATAAAGGAATATAAAGCGGTCTCGACGCTCGGATCGATCGAGGGTTTACTGCATTGGGATCTGCAGACGATGATGCCGCGGAAGGGAGCGGTGATTCGCGCGGATCAGATGGCGATTATTTCGGGTTTGGCGCACCAGAAGCTGACTTCTGACAAGGTGCGGGATCTGCTGGGGACGCTGAACACCGCGGAGAATACGCTTAGTGACGAAGAACGCGCGAATCTGCGCGAGATCGACCGGGATTTCACGCGCGCAACGAAACTGCCGCAGGAGCTGGTGGAGGAGCTGACTCGTCAACGGTCGAAGTGCCACAATGTCTGGGAAGCGGCGCGCGAAGCCGGAGACTTCTCAAAATTTGCCCCGGATCTGGAGAAACTCGTTGACTTGACCAAGCAGCAAGCGGAGTGTCTCGGATATGAGGATACGCCGCTGGATGCGCTGATCGATGAGTATGAACCGGGAGCGACGGCGGCGTCGCTAACGACGATGTTCAATGAAGCAAAAAAGACGACGATTCCGCTGCTGAATAAAATTCTGGGATCTGCGGTTAAAGCCAATTTCGATTTTCAGAAGCAAACCTTTCCGCAACCAAAGCAGAAGGCTTTCGGGGAAGAGATCACAACGGTGATCGGATTTGACAAGTTGGGTAGCCGGCTTGATTCAGCCGTGCATCCGTTCTGCTCGGGAGGCCGGGGCGATATTCGAATCACAGCGCGCTATAACGAGCATGCTCCGCAGCAGGCGATTTTCGGGATTATTCATGAAACCGGACATGGTTTGTATGAGCAGGGAGTGAGGGAGGATACGCTGGGGACGCCATTGTCACAGCCGCTGAGTTATGGACTGCATGAATCGCAGAGCCGAATGTGGGAGAATATCATCGGCCGCAGTCTGCCGTTTTGGAAATTAAGCTATCCGATTCTGACGAAGTATTTCGGGGCAGAGTTAAAGGGCGTCAGCGTTGAAGACTGGGTGCTGGCGATCAACCATGTCGAGCAGAGTTTTGTGCGGGTCGAGGCCGACGAACTTACTTATGATTTGCATATCATTCTGCGGTTCGAGATCGAACGTGAGCTGTTTGCCGGAACGATTTCGGTGGCGGATTTGCCGACGGTGTGGAACAAGAAATTCGAGGACTACTTGGGCTTGACTCCTCCGAATAACGGCAAAGAGGGTGTGATGCAGGATATTCATTGGGCGATGGGAAGCTTCGGATACTTTCCGTCCTATAGTGTGGGAAACATCGCGGCGGCGCAGTTCTGGGCGAAGATGAAGGAAGATATGCCGAAGCTGGAACAGCAGATAGAAACAGGCGACTTCAAGGATATTCTGAATTGGCTTATCGTGAACGTACATGAACAGGGCCGCCGCTATTCACGCGATGACCTGATGAAGCGCGCGACGGGGACTCCGCTGGATGTCAAGCACTATGCGAACTATTTGACGGAGAAGTTCACGAAGCTGTATCGGGTGTAAGGATGAAGGCGGAAGGATGAAGGATGAAGCCTGAAGAAGATTCCGGCAGGGTTGCGCTGAAAATATGTTGTGCCTGCAAGAAAAAGGAATTGGCTGCTTAACCCTGCTCGGCGGGAAGGATAGAATTCCGGCCGGGTTGCGCACCATTACAGATTTGTTTGCTGAACATTCTCTGTGCTTAGCCCGGCTCGGCGGAGATGGTTTTTTGAAGGTGGATAATGGCACTCTATTTTGTTATCGGTGTATTAGTCGTGGCTGCTGTGATTGGGTGGTTGGCGAACGTGTCAACGCATAATCGGTATCTTGAAGCTGCTCATCTGGGCTTTCCGCTAATCGTTATTGTGATTTGCTTTCGGTTATTCTTGCAGGGATATCCTTACTATGCAGTCGGGCTCTTCGTTTTTTACGGTGTCATCTTTTCCATATCAGTAGTACTGCGAGCAAAAAGGCGAAGAGCATATAACCGTACGTGGAAATAAAAAAGAGGTGGGAATTATGAAACCTGAAACTCGAAACGAGAAACTTGAAAGGATACATCCGATAGATGTATTTCTCCAGATTCCGGGCACCCGGGGACGGGCGCCTCGGCGGAACATTATGTTCCGGGTAAGGTTGCGCATCTAAAAATGATACGATAACCGAGCGATTTCTGCGCTTAGCTCGGCTCGGCGAGAAGGGAACCCACACCCCGGAGGGTGTGGGTTAGTATGGATGAAGGGGAATGTGCTATTTGATGTTGAAGTCGGGATTGTCTTGATTAAAGATTTTTTCATTGAGCTCGCCTTCGGACTTGGCGATCACGACAGCGGCGGCGGAATCCCCCGTAATATTGACGGCAGTCCGCATCATATCAAGCAAGCGATCCACGCCGATAATGAGCGCGATACCCTCGACGGGAAGGTTAACGGAGATGAGCACCATTGACAGGGTGATCAGACCGACACCGGGTACTCCGGCGGCGCCGATGGAGGCGAGCGACGCGGTTAAGACTACTGTGACCAGATCGGGGATCGTCAGGCTGATATTATAGACTTGAGCGATGAAGGCCGCCGCGACTCCCTGCATGATCGCCGTGCCATCCATGTTGATGGTTGCGCCGAGCGGCAGAGCAAAACTGGCGATGCCGCTGGAGACACCGTTTCGAGTTTCATTGACTTCCATCGTGACCGGGAGTGTGGCATTGGATGAAGAGGTCGAGAAGGCGACGGTCATCGCGGGAAACATGTTCTTGTAAAACTGCACGGGAGAGACACGGCCGATTACTGTGAGTAGCGCGGGATAGACAAGAGCAAGCTGCAACAAAAGCGCGGCAATCAGCGTCAAAACATAACTAAGCAAGGGCAGGAGCACATCGAGTCCCTGCTCGATAAAAACCTTCGAAATAAGCGCGAACACACCGGGAACAGCCAGCCAGAGAACGATTTCCACTACGCGCATCATCATGTCATTCAGTACTTCCAGGATGCGCATCACCGGCTCACTCTTCTTTCCTATCTGAGCCAGTGCAATCCCCACGATCAGTGCGAAAAAGATAATCTGCAGCATGGAGCCTTCGACCATGGACTGAAAGGGATTCTTGGGAATCATGTCCACGAATACATCCATGATGAAGGGAGCTTCCTTTGGAGTGAAGGAGGCATCTGTCGGGATCGTTATAGACTCTCCCGGGCGCACAATACCGGCGGCGAGTGTGAGTGCGATAGTCACCGCGATCGCTGTTGTAACCATATAGAGAACAACGACTTTTATACCAACCCTACCCAATTTCTTAGGATCGCCGACGGAAGCAGCTCCATAAGTGAGGGAGATCAGGACAATGGGCACAACCAGCATCGTAATCGCACGGAGAAAGATGCTGCCGATGGGCTGGAAAAGCCACTTAACCAGACCGTCATTGAATTCGGCTGAAAAAGCGTTGTGGGCCACGATGCCGAAAATCAAGCCGGCGCCCAATGCGATTAATATCCAGGATGTAAGAGATAATTTTTTCATGGAGCCGCTACTCAAGTATTGTAAATCACAACAGCAGAATTCCGGGCGCCCGAAGACGGGCGGCCCGGCGGATTCCAATAGACAGGTTCTAAGTTAGAGAACCGAATCATGAATCGCAACAGGAAAGCAGCATAGAATTAACTTCAATCGGAGAAAATTGATTTTGAATGCCAACTCGAAGCAGAGGCGCTCGATTCCGGACTCAGCTCGCGCCAACATCCTGAGTTCGATATGCGTACTATTGGCGCTTCTTCTGGGCGGAGTTTGCCCGAACTCCGCAATGGCGCATGTAACAATTTCCGGCAAAATCCATGATCTGGAGACCGGAGAATCCATCCCCGGCGTGGCCGTGATGGTCAAGGGTACGACCCGCGGCGATGCCGCTAATGTGGAGGGATTTTTCTCGATTCCGAATCTGGAGGCCGGCGCAAATACGCTGATCTTCTCGGCGTTGGGATACGAGCGGAAGGAAATGATGATTGAGCTCGCGGATGGCGAGAGCATTAATATTCTGACCGATATGAAGCCTATGGCATTGAAGATGGGCGAGGTCGAGATCGTCACGGAATACGAAAACGAGGATCCGAAGTTTGCTCCCGAGGTCGCGCGAATCCGGGTTTCAGCCAAACAACTAAGCAAAGTTCCGCAAGTTGCCGAGGCTGATCTGTTTCGCGCGCTGCAAATCATGCCGGGCGTGCTGCCTTCATCCGACTTTTCGGCGGACCTGAATATTTGGGGCGGCTCGGCGGATCAGAACCTGATTCTATTAAACGGCATCAATGTTTATAAGCCCTCTCACTTGGGCGGATTCTTCTCCATCTTTAATATGGACGCCATTAAGGATGTCAAGCTGATCAAGGGAGGTTTCGGAGCAAAATACGGCGGCAGATTATCGGCTGTGGTGGATATCTCCGACCGGGAAGGCAACCGCAACGAAACACATGGAAAGGTTGGCGTTTCCTTCTTATCTTCGCAGGCAATGTTTGAAGGACCGCTGCCAAAAGGATCATGGATGGTGGCGGGGCGGCGCACCTATGTCGATGGCGCGACGAAGCTGCTCAAGGACTGGAAAGTAGTTAGCGACGATTTCCCCTATTATTTTTATGATTTCAATGCGAAAGTTACTCGAGATTTTGAAAACGGAGATCGCCTGACGCCTTCGGTGTATTATGGAGATGATATCTTTAAGATTACTTCATCCTCGAATGACCGTATTCGGTTGAACTGGGGCAATCGTACCTATAGTCTGCCCTATGTGCATATTTTCTCGCCGAAGCTTTATTCGAGACACACGCTTGCGGGGAGCCATTTTAATGCCCGTCAGCGCTTTGAAACGACAGATGCCTGGTTCGAGTGGGAAAACGAAATGCGGGATTTCACGGCCAAGAGTGAATTCACTTGGTATCCTAATGCGCGGAATACAATTGAATTCGGCGCGCAGAGCAAGTATATTGATGCCAGTTTATTGGTCCAGGATCAGAATCGCGTGTACTTAGACGCAAATCCTGACGGCAATCTGGCTTCTGTATACGTTTCCGACAACTATCGGGTAACTGAAAAGTTTACGGTCACTCCCGGTTTGCGATATGAATATTTCTCACTGTCCGATCAGCACGAGCCGCAGCCGCGACTGGGCTGGCGATATGATTTGAATGATCATTCGACGCTCAGCGCCGCTTGGGGAATGTATACTCAATATCAGCAATTGGTTTCTTTCGGCAGCGGGTTTGTTTCGATTTTCGATTCCTATGTTCCATTGGATGAATCGTTTGAACCGAACCGAGGATATCAATATGCGCTGTCTTATGTAAACGAGCGAATCGGACCTTTCCGATTTACCTGGGACATCTATTATAAGAAGTTCCGGAACGTGATTGAGTTTGAGATTCGGCAGGAAGATGACGGTGACTCCGAACTGAACGACATGTTCATGACGGGTGACGGCTATGCGTATGGCATCGATGCGCTGCTCGAAGGAACTTGGGGAAGCTACGACGTCTTCATTGGTTATGCGCTTGGGCAGAGCCGGAGGTCATTCAGTAAAATCGACAGCGGGCTGGTTTACCCAACACATTTTGACAAGCTGCATAACTCGAATGTTACTTTAAGCCGGAAGATTCGCAAGCGGGCGAAGTTAGAGGTTCGCTGTTCCTACAGCTCCGGCAAGCCGCAGGATCGTCCGGTGGCGGCTTACAGTCCCGGTTTGGACTTGCCCGGGCACTTCTTCGAACGCGGCCGGAAGAACGCCTATCGCGTTCCCGATTATTTCAGATTAGATGTGGCCTATCGTCTGCGATATGACTTCAAGCGGTGGAGCTTCTCGCCGTATATCGAGTTCATCAATCTAACCGGCAGGAAGAACCGGCTGGCAGAACAGATCAGTGTAGAGACCAATCCTCCCACAACGGATTGGATAAACCAGCTTCCATTCATCCCCTCGATCGGCTTCACGGCGGAGTTTTAATCATGAAAAAAATATACATTGCCTCAATCTTATCAACTCTCTTGGCGCTCAGCTTCACGTCATGCGACAGCGAACCGGAAGAGAATTTTGTCGAGAAAATTGTTGTTCAGGGAACCATGTATACAGGTCTACCGATGCAGGTTGATCTGGCAAAGTCCCTCTATTGGAATCTGTACTATGATCAGGATGCGCAAAGACTGACGGGAGCGATTGTGCGCATGATCGTTGATGACGGGACAGAGTACGAACTGACGGAAGAAAATTCCGGCATTCCCGGAACCTATAAGGCGGCAGCCGACGCGCCGATGGTCGAACAAGGGAGCAAATACGATCTTTATGCAGAGCATGACGGTCGCGTTGTTACTGCCACGACCACGGCTGTTGCCGAGTTCAGTTTCGACTGGATTAGTCTGCCGCGAAACGATCCGAACAATCCGGATACATTGATGTTCGGAGTGGATTCACTGGGACTTGCTGTGCTCTGGACAGACAATCCGGTGAACTTCGGCTACGCGTTTCTGTTTGAGAATCTGGAACCGGATTGGTTTGAGGATTATCGCCAGGCCAGCGATAATTTAGGCAAGGCGGAGTCGCCGCTTTCGGCGTGGGTTGTGCAGGATCGCGAGGACTTGCTGATTCCCTGGGTGGCGCTGCTCATTACAGGCAACTACCGCTTTCGGATGTATTCCTGTGATCCGGCGCTTTGGAATTATTTTGGAACGGTGGCGGTTAACAGCGCAGACAATGAGCCTGTGTCGAATGTCGAAGGCGGCTTAGGTGTTTTCTGTGCTGTGGGCGCAGATACGGCTTATTTTTATTTGGACAGCCAACTGGGGCCGCAGTGAAGGAGAAAGGAGAAAGGATAAATGAATAGAGAAGAAGCCTGGGCATTGCTCTGTGAATGGACAGAGAACGATGCCTTAAGAAAACATGCGTTGGCCGTCGAAGCGGCGATGCGCTTCTATGCCCAGAAGTTCGGCGAGGATCCTGATGAGTGGGGAATCGTCGGACTGCTGCATGATTTCGACTATGAAAAGTATCCGACGATGGAAGAGCATCCCTATAAGGGCGTCGAGCATCTAAGATCGATCGGTGTGCCGGAAAGCTGGTGCGAAGCGATTTTAGCGCATGCTCCTTATACCGGACAGAAGGCGGAGTCGACTATGGCGAAATCACTTCTGGCGAGCGATGAGCTTACGGGATTGATCGTGGCGACAACCTTAGTACAGCCCTCCAAGAAAATCGCCGATTTGAAGCCGAAGTCCGTGAAGAAGCGCATGAAGGAAAAAGCATTCGCCAAGAAAGTCAACAGGGAAGATATCATTCAAGGGGCGGAGATGCTGGGCATCCCGCTGGAAGAACATATCGAAAATGTCGTGAATGCCATGCGCGATTCCGCCGAGGCGCTGGGATTGTAGCAGCAGCTTTCAATCGAACGTAATGCCGGGTGGAAGATCAATTCCACCCGGTTTTTGTTGGAAAAGCGCATTGACTTCAAAACCGAAATTTTCTATATTAGGATTATCCAATCTTATAAAGCGGGTATAGAAATGAGAAAGATGTTGTCGATTACAGTCGTGATGTGCATGTTCATCGGCGCGGCTATCGCACAAGACAGCTTGAACGTGCGTCAGATGAGCAGGCTTGAGGATTATTGGGATGCAACGCAAGCACTCGAAATCGTCGACACTCTGGCCTTCGTGGCAACCGGCCGGACGGGATTACGGATCGTCAGCTTTGCGGACACAGCGAATCCGATAGAGGCAGGTTATATTCTTTTTCCGACAAGTGTCGTCGATGTAGCGGTGAGGGGCAATTATGCATTTGTAGCCAACTATCGATTTACAGTTGTTGATATATCGAATCCAGCCTCACCGACCGAAATAGGAAGCCTGCAGTCCGTATCAGCGGAAAATATCTGCCTGTCCGGTGACTACGCATATGTCTCTGATAACTGGGGCGGTCTGAATATTCTTGATATTGCCGATCCCGCTAATCCATCGTTAGCAGGTTCCTTAAACCTTCCGGATGATGCAATGGATTTTGATGTGGCGGGAAGTCTGTTGTATTCAGCAACCTCGGATGCAGGACTGTTAATTATCGACATAAGCGATCCGGCTAATCCGGAACAAATCGGCGCTTTCGATACTCCCGGTTCGGCGATGGGGGTTACTGTGGAAGGCAATTACGCTTTTATCGCTGACTATAATGAAGGTCTTCGGATTATTAGCATCTCTAATCCATCCAATCCACAGGAGGTGGGTTATATCGATGACATCGGCAGTGCAAACGATGTAGCGGTATCTGGAGCGTATGTATATGTTGCCGACCGCAACTGGCAGAGTGGCCTTTATATTATTGACATCACGAATCCCGCGGCACCGGAAGAAGCTGCCTTGCTTGAGCTGCAGGACTTCACACTCAGCCTGGAAGCTGCCGGCAATACTGTTTTTATCGCCGAGGAGTTTTCCGGCTTGCGGATTATCGATGTGTTCTCACCATCAACTCCTGCGGAAGCAGGCTGCTTCTGGGGAAAGGGACGTGCCAATGCAGTCGCAGTCTCAGGCGATTTTGTGTATTTGGGAGGAGGGAGCGAGTTGCGAATTATCAGTATTGCCGATCCCGAGGCTCCGCTGGAAATCGGAAACTGTGAAACGCCGGGTGCAATTGGCGGGATTGCCGTATCGGGGAATTTTGCCTATGTTGCAGACAACAGGGAAGGACTGCGAGTGATCGATATCTCAAATCCGGCGCTTCCATCTGAGATCAGTTTTTCTTCGGCGGGGAACGAAGCAAATGATGTAGCGGTGCAAGGCAATTATGCCTACGTTGCTGATGAGGAAAGAGGTCTAATAGTGATAGATATTACCGATCCTCATGCGCCGATAGAAGCAGCTTGTATCGGAACGCCCAATATTACGCAGGATGTTGCGGTATCAGGAAATTATGCATATCTCGCGGACGGTCTGGGAGGGCTTCGCATAATCGACATGACAAATCCATCCAGTCCCTTCGAAGCAGGCGCTTTCGAAGACATCCATAATGCGTGTGGTGTGGCGGCATGCGGCAACTATGCATATGTGGCGGATCGAGGTCTGACGAGCGGTCTTTGGATTATTGATGTGACGAATCCCGCGACTCCCTTCGAGACCGGACGATATCAGACTTCCGGGCATGGCAACGACGTTGCAGTACTCGGCCACTATGCCTATATCGCTGATGATGATGAAGGTTTGAGAGTTATTGACATTTCTGATCCAACAGCTCCTTTTGAATCCGGCTATTACGATACTCGAGGAACGTCCATGGATTTAGCCGTAGCGGGCGACTATGCGTATGTAGCGGATTATATCTATTTCGGAATCTACGATTGTTCGGAGGCTTTAGTCGAATCAGGCAGCAACGAAATCCCGAGCCCCAACTCCGTAAGGCTTTATCAGAGTTATCCGAATCCATTTAATCCGACAACGACAATTCGTTTTGACCTAACGATGACAAGCGAGGTGTCGCTGGAGGTCTATAACATAGCAGGGCAAAGAGTGGAGACTCTTGCCGAAAGTCCGATGCTGCCGGGAACACATGTGTTTGAGTTTGATGGGTCACAAGTTTCTTCAGGGACGTATTATTATACTCTGCGAACAGGCGCGTTTCTGGAGACGAAACAAATGGTGCTGATTAAATGAGCACAGTGTAACCATTGTGCGCAGTATTATTTCATAATAGCGATTCTCTTCGCCTTTTTCGATTCCTCTACGGCGCGGAGGGCAATGAGAAAAAAGTCAAGCACTCAGGGATGGGTGCTTGACTTTTCTTATTAGAGTACCTATACTGATAATCCGGGTCCCACCTGCATAGACGAAATCGAGTAAATTCACCACGTTCGGAGGCTGACATGAAGTCTGCACCTCTTGCCTTTCTGCTTGTTCTAACTTTAACAATTTCAGCATTTTCAGTAAATTATCCGGAGCATGCCCGGATTAAAGGACCCGTCCTGCTGACCGGAATGGAAGACACTTCATTCCCCGAAAACTATCAGGCGCCGCGCTCGATGAATTTCACCCTGGATGAGGGCACACCGGGATCCGTGTATTATACGGTCGGAACCACTTATTATGACAATCAGCACAACGGCACCGCCGGGAAACAGCTTGCGGTGGATCAGGGTGGTTTTGTGCATCATGTCTGGACAAAGGGATTGGAGGCCGGTTCAGCGACCCGGCACGTTTATTACCGGTGCTGGGAGCCGTCAAGTGGCGAGTTCATTCAAGGTGATGAAACTCAAATCGATGCTTCCAATCGCGCCGGTTTTGTCACGGTGGCGGCGCGGCCGGACGGATTCGCATTTCCGGCTTTTCATCAGATTCTGGTTCCGGGCGGCGATCCGCATGCAGCGGTGGCGATAGATTTCTTGCCCAGATCCGGCGCATATCTGTCTTCACAGATTCCACTGCTGCCGAATGAGGCAATGGTGATCTGGCCGAAAATCGATATCGATATTGAAGGAAATGTGCATACGGTCAGCACGGAAAGCGAAGGGGATGGATTAGAGTATTATGCGAAGGGATTTCCGCAGTACGATGAATTCGGTTTCGGCGAGGGCATTCTGTGGCCCGATGGTTTTATGCAATGGGATTCTTCGACTTTCATCACGCTGGATGTCTCGACTTCCTGGCATTCCAACCGCGTCGCCGTGGCTTGGATTAAGGATCCTATCGGACTGCAATTTGCCGATTACGGCGACTATGACGGCTATAATGTCTGGCTGAAGATTTCGGAAGACGGCGGAGTGAATTGGGGAGAATCGATTCCGGTGACGAATATTCCGCCGATTGATACGATGTGCGTCTTGCTGGGCGGAGATCCGACAATCTGCAATGCCGATACGATGCACCCCTGGCTGGACTGTTCAGTGCTGCTGGACGATAACGATGTCGCACATGTGGCGTTTTCCGCCTCCGGCAATTTCTATTGGGATGACTCGGGGGCTGTCAATGTTAATGCGGGGCTGGTATTCAGCAGTATCTGGCACTGGGGAGAGGATCGCGAAGAGTTCAACATCATCAACGAAGCATGGTTCAGTCACACTTCCGTGTCGCTCGGTGTGAATAATCTGATGACGCACCGCCCGAATCTGGCCATTGATACCATCACGGGATATCTATATTGTTCGTTTGTGGAATTCGACAGCGTGCAAATCAGCTTGGGCGGCTATCCCAGCGGCGATTCCTATATGTCGGTGTCAACCGACGGGGGGCAAACGTGGGCGGAGAAGACCAATATCTCTAATACCGTCGGATCCAATGGCGGCATTGATACTCCGGCGGGTGAGTGCGCGAGCGAGCGTGACGTGATGCTGGCGAAGTTTGTCACGGATGGAATCATTCATGTGCAGTACCAGCTTGATCTTGACAACGGGACTTCGATCATGGATACTCCGGAAGGAGTGCCGACAAACAACCCGATTATTTATCAGAGAATTCCGGTCGAAGATATTCCGACAACTCCGATTATCAATCCGTTCCGCGCGTTTCGTGCGGATTCCACCGGCTATCCGTGGGTGTTGGGGATCGCGGAAAGGAATCGTGAAGCTGTTCCGCACGATTTCACCTTGTATCAGAATTATCCGAATCCGTTCAATCCGACAACTCATATTCAGTTCGACCTGCAAAGTCAGACACAGCCTGTCCTGACCGTGTTCGATGTGATGGGCCGCGAGGTCGCCAGACTACTGAACGGGCAGACGATGTCCGCGGGAACACATGTCGTGGAATTCGACGCGACCGGATTGTCCTCGGGAGTCTATTTCTATCGTCTGGAGACTCCGCTGCACAATACGACACGGAAGATGATGCTGATAAAGTGATTCCGGCCTGGTTGCGCACATCAAATGACTCGATGGTTGTACGATCTCTGTGCTTAGCCCGGCTCGGCGGATATTGTTGCACAACGATTTCTTATTTGGGATAGGTGCTTAGCCCGGCTTGGCGAATTACACCGAACGATTACCGCAAACATCAGATGAGGTTACACCATGAACTGCCGACTGCCTGCTGCCTTACTGATCGCGCTTCTTATACTAAATCATACGGAGACCGAAGCACGACCGATACCGTCCGCCCTTGACTCAACAGACCGAGTAACTTATGTGTATGACGGCCCGCCGGTATTTTTCGGACCGACCAACGCGACTGTTGAAATCGAAGTGGCGGACGTCTTTGACATCAATGATGTAGACGTCCTCGTTTCCATCCAGCATACTTGGGATTCCGATGTCACGCTGCGATTGGAAAATCCCGCGGGAGAAACAGTTGTTTTAGTGGATTTCGCCGGGGAAAGCGGCCATAACTTCACGAATACCGTCTTCAACGATGATGCGGCGCAGTCGATTATGCAGGGTTCCGCTCCCTTTACCGGAAGTTATCGGCCCTTAGAGCCGCTTTCGCGATTCAACGGAGGAAGCGGAACGGGAACCTGGATTCTGCATCTCGAAGATACGTTCCCGAGTGTGGATGACGGAATGCTGTCGGTTTTCGAACTGACACTCGGGGGACGAATCGGGGGAGTTGTCCGCGGCCGCGTGACTGAGCTGGCAACACAACTGCCAATGAGCGGAGTGCGGCTCGAGTATATTGACACACCCTATTCCACGATCACGGACGAACAGGGATATTATCTGCTGAATTCGGCGGAAGGCACATTTGATCTGCTTGTTTCCTATCCCTTCTGGTGCTCGGAAGAGGTGGCCTCGATTGAGGTGACGGAGGATGATACGCTCGATTACGACTTCCAATTAGGGAAACCGGAAGCGGAATTGTCGATCAGTTCTCTGAATATTCTGGCGATACAGAACGAGATTTCGACCGAATCCTTTGAAATCAACAACACGGGCAACTGTCCGCTTGACTGGTCACTGTTGATCGAGGAAGACTGGATCACTTCGAACACGATGAGCGGAGCGATCCCCGGCGAAACAGGTTGGGATTTCGAAATAAATGTCGATGCAAACGATCTGGAAATCGGAGACTACCTTTCGCGCATCGTGATCACTCATAACGCTGAAGGGTCTCCGCATTCGATACCGGTCTTTGTCAGCGTGATTGCGCTGGAGGCAGGCGATTCGCATGCGATTCCGCAGGGCTTTGCTTTGCTGGGCAGCTATCCGAATCCTTTCAACGCAGCGACATCCATACGTTACGCGCTTCCGTCACAGAGTGATGTGCGGCTTCTGTTGTATACGAATACGGGCCGGCTGATCAAGGAGATGACGGAGAACCGTGCAGCGCCGGGGATTCATGAATTCCGACTCGATCTTTCGACCGCGGCGAGCGGGCTGTATTTCGCTCAACTGACGGCGGGCGATTTTTCAGCTGTGCAGAAACTTATCCTGATTAAATAGCCAACTACTGTTACCATTTAAATGTTGTGCCTATGATATCCATTTCTTCAAACATCGAATCTCTGATTCCTTACCAGCCCGGACGCAGCGTCGAGGAAATCCGGGAGTTGTATGGTCTCGAGCATATCGTCAAGCTGGCTTCGAATGAGAATCCGCTCGGGCCCGCGCCCAAGGCGCTGCTGGCCGCCGAAGAGGCGCTGCTGAATATGCATTTATATCCGCGAACGGGAGTGCGGCTGCGGGAGAAGCTCGCGGCGATCCACGGAGTTGCGACCGATAATGTGATGGTCGGCGCCGGCTCGGAGTCCGTGCTGTTGAGCCTGATTCGCGCCTACCTGACACGGGATGATGAGGTGCTGACGGCGGAGGGAACTTTTATTGCCATCTACGTTCAAACGAAATCACAGGGAGTGGGTCTGCGGACAGTGCCCCTGAAGCAATATCGTTTCGATCTGGATGCTTTAGCGGATGCCATAACCGATAAGACGAAGCTGATTTATTTTGCGAATCCGAATAATCCCACAGGGACGATTTTTACCCGCGCCGAGTTCGAGAAATTCATCGAGCGTGTTCCGAAGCATATTCTGGTCGTTTTCGACGAAGCCTATTTCGATTATGCGAAGGAAAATCCGGACTATCCGAATTCGCTGGAGTACCGCCTCGATAATGTGGTCACACTGCGGACTTTTTCGAAATCCTACGGATTGGCGGGAGCGAGAATCGGCTATGGATTCGCGCATCCGGAAATCTGCCGCAACGTGAGAAAAGTACATTTGCCGTTCGATCCGTCTTTGCTCGCGGAAGCGGCGGGGGTCGGGGCGCTGGATGACGCGGAATTCCTGGAGCGAACGATTCAGGTAAATCGAGCGGGGAAAGCGTTTCTGGAAGAGTGCTTTAAGGAGATCGGTTTGCCGGTTGTACCGACGGAGGCGAATTTCTTCATGGCTGCGTTCGGAACCGAGGCGGAGGCGATAAACTTTACCGAGGACCTGCTGAAGCAGGGTGTGATTGTGCGTTATCTGAAGGCGTTCCGGCTGCCCAACTGCGTGCGGATCACCATCGGAATCCAGGAAGAGAATGAGTTTCTGATGGAGGCCATGAGAAAGGTTTATAGTCCGGTGACGGTGTGATTCTACCCCCCTTTTCCGAGTCTATTCCAAAATAGGATTCCGGCCGGGTTGCGCACCTCAAATGACTCGATTACTGGACGATTTCTGTGCTTAGCCCGGCTCGGCGAACCTTTTTACACGGCGATTTCTTGTTATGATATAGGTTCTTTGTCCCTCCGTGAACGGGGGGGAGATAAGAAAGCCCTCGCAGATGCGGGGGCTTTTTCAATAATATATCGCCATAGGATTCCGGGCACCCGGGGACGGGCGCCTCGGCGGGCAAGGATCACTCGGTCAAATCAATCTGGAAGATGCGGCCGCCGTCGGTGAATACGAGCTTGGTGCCGTCGGGATTGAGCGCGGGATATTCGGGATCGTAGTGCGTGGGAATCTCGAGCGCGACATGCTCGTGTTTTTCGATATCGTGAACGCGGATGATGGTTTCATCGCGAATATCAACGAGGCAGGCCAGATACTTGGAATTGAGCGACCAGCTCGGCCAGCGTCCGGCGCCGAGTTCGGTGCGGTCTCCGGTTTTCAGCGCGACCAGATAGAGAATCGGTTCGGGAGTGGTGGCGACAATTGCGACATAATTGCCATCGGGAGATATTTCGAAGCCGCGCACCGGTTCGTTTTCCGGAGAGGTAAAGATGCGAGTGCTATCGGCTGACTCGACCCAAAGGACTTGTGTTTCGCGATTCCAATAGGGTCCGGCGGTGCGGGGCCGGTCCTGATAATCATAGAAGGGACCGTCCGGTGAAAAGCGGTACCATACTGAATTTTCAAACAGATAGGGGCCGAGAATCTCACCCATATTGTTCGTGCGCGTGACCGGATCAAAGAGGTGAATGGATGTGGAGAGCAGGCGCAGCGGTTCTGCCGGGTGAGCCTTGATGCGGATGCGATAGACGATACGGTCATCCTGACTATTCGGCTCAAAAACGAAGCGGCGACCGATGGAATCTCCCCGCGCGGCCCGAGAGGGCTTAAAGGAGTGCAGCAGGTCGAAACTCCAGATTTCGTTCTGATTCAAAGCCGAGAAAGCCAGTGAGTTGCCGTCGTTCGAGTAGATCGGATTCAGCCAGTGAAAAGGTTTGGCATCGACGATAAGCTGCGGCTCGGCGGCTTGAAGGAGTGAAGCAAGAAGGCTGAAGGTGATAAAAAATAATCGTTTCATGGTCATTCCGGCGCGATAGAAGAGCTTGAATTTCGGTGGGAACGCTGATAAGATAAGGATAAGTTCGCAGAGTCGCTATTGCTATATCAAATTCCCTCGTAAGTCGCTCCTGTCCAATAAGTAAGGAGGGTTTTAAACGTTTCATAGCTTGACTGGAGCCTAAAAATGTTTTATCTTACATTTACTATTCCTTTTCTGCGCGCCTGCGCGATTTTTTCGATTTCTAAATAATTAATAATAAAAACCATGCCAAGGTACTGAGCCAAGCGGAGCCGACCGGAGCCGACCGGAGCTACTCGCCGTATTTTGTGTATCGGCGAATAGCGGTTGGTTAGTTTATGGTAACTTCAATACTGCTCTCGGTTTATACCGCTGTCAGTTCCGATGGTTCCACACCCAAGCCGGTTCAAGTGGATTGGTCTCTTGAGGAGGAGAACAAATGATACGAATGAAAAGTCTTTGGATTATCGCCTGTATGCTGGCGCTCGCGACGGGCATGGCTTTCGGCCAGGGCGCGGTTTTTAATTTTGTCTGGACGGATGTAAACAGTCCTGGATGGTATGAACTCACCTATTGTGATACGCCTCCCGAGTGGGATGTTGTCCTGCAGGACGGAACTCCGGTCCGCCTTATGAAGGACCGTGACAACAGCGGTACTACAGGTCTATCTTATTCTCCTGCTGATACTGTCTGCACGATTGGTACACTCGGTGTTCAAGGCGAAGTGACAATCAATGAGTTTGTCTTCAATTCCGCCACCATCCCCCGCGCTTTGGGCAGCTTTCTATCCCCGTACATTCAATACATGGGTGGCGTCCCCGCGTTCCAGCCTGTATATTTGTTAGTGGGGTGCTATGACACTACCGGAGTGGATTCTGTCTTTGTGCCGATGTGGGCTTCGTGTGATTTCTTGTTTTCTTCCGGTCCTTCTCAAGAAATTATTTCGTGTCCTAATGACGGCGCGTTTGGCCGCCCCTGCTGGACTCGTGTGGGCTGCTGTGAGCCGCCGCCGTCGTGCGAAGCCGTGCAAGACAGTCTTGTGAGGGGATTTGAAGCGTCGACCACGGATTGTGATTCCATTCGCATGACGTGGGATGCTTACGATTCCACTGCCACCGCGGCTTTGGGGTATGACGGTGTGGATTCGCTGATCATCAAGCGGGCCGGAACAAAGATCGGAAGCGTGCCATGGTGGGCGACATATTTCGCACACTATCCTCCCGCCGAACAAACCTACTATGATTTCACGATCCAAGTGAAAAGATACTGCTCTGAGACGCTGCTATCGGAAGCCGATACATCACGGGGAATCATGCCGCGATATCCATCGGGTACCCCTGTCCTGCAGGACGCGAGCGATAGTTATTGCGATTCGGTTGTCTGTTACTATGACATGCCAGCCGGCACTCCACAGGGCTGGGATTCCACCGCGCTCTTGCGCAACGGCCTAATCGTGACATACGCACCGGAGGGCTTCGGAGGCCAGACCGGCATCAGAATTGTACATTATAATGCGCCGATCGGTCCGGCGAACTATACGGTCGCCGGCTGGAACCATACTTGCGGCATTGGCGCGCAGTCGAACGCCTCGTCCGGTGAAGCGGGCGGTGCGCCGCCGGAAGTGCAGAATGTGAACGCGAGTGACAGCGACTGCACGCATCCGACCTATGTATCGATTACCTGGACTGATTTGAACGTAAATGAAACGGGCTACCGGGTGTATCGCGATGGAAATCGAATTGGTCCATTGCTTTCTGCCAACGCAAATTCCTACTACGATTATAGCGGCGCTGCAGGACAACCCTATTCCTATTCAGTGCGCGCGTTCAGTGCCTGTGATTCGAGCCAGACGGTAACGCCGAACACTGGCACGCTGCCGGTACTGCCGCCGCAAGTGACGGGTTTCGCGGCATCGGATACGCTCTGCGACATGATCCGTCTTACTTGGAACGATGTGTCGGACGAGACGGGCTATGCGGTGATCAAGTCTGCGCCTGCGCTGGCGGAGACGGTTTATGTCGGACCGAATACGACGCAGTATGATGTAGTCGGAACATTTGGCACTACGACCATTGTGCCGCTAACGGCATACACTTTCAAGGTGGCGGCGGGGAATGCGTGTGGTTTTGGAACGGCCAGTACGACCAATACGGGCACGCTGCAGCGCAGGCCGAACCCGGTGACGAATCTTCTGCCGGGGACAAGCACATGTAATTATGCGAGGATCACGTGGAGCCAGACCGGCATTTCGAATGAGAAGGGTTTTAAGATTTATCGCGATGCAGTGGAGATTGACACGGCAAATATAGACGCAACCTTCTACAACGACACAAATGCAACGCCGGGAGTGGCGCACAACTACACCGTAGCGGCTTATAACCAGTGTGGCGATACGACGGCTGTGGGGCCGGTAGCGGCAACCAGACTCGCGCCGCCGGATGCTCCGACGACTTTTAATGCGACAGACGCCGAGTGCGGGATGGTCACGTGTACGTGGGACGATGTGGCCGATGAAACCGGGTATACGGTCTACCGGGATGATGGCGCTGCGCGAACCGTGACGACTTTCCCCGTCAATCCGAATATTACAACTTATAACGACGTAACCGCACAAGCGGGCGAGGTGTACACCTATTGGGTAACGGCAACGAATGCCTGCGGGGAGAGCGACAGCAGTAATTTCGATGACGGCGCGCTGCTGCCGCTGCCGGGACAGCCGGTGATTGCGTCGAGCGACGTGGACTGCGATTCGGTTTATTTCTGCTGGAATTATCTTACGGAAGTGGATTCCTTCAATGTCTTCGATGACGGTGTTTATATCGGTACGACAACCGATACTTGCTTCGCCTATGCTCCGACCGACAGCCTTGACCATTTTTATCAGGTGGTCGCTTACAACGACTGCGGCAATGGCGACAGCTCGCTGGTGACGACGCTGGCGAGACTGGGTCTGCCGGGAATGCCCACCGGATTCGGCACGATGCAAGGCTACAACTGCGACAATGTGACGTTGATTTGGATGGGAGACGCCTACGGACACGATGGATTCCTGATCTATGAAGGGGCGCTGCTGCGAGCGACTTTAGGTCCGACGGATACGTTCTGGGTGGATGACACAATCGCTCCCGGTGAATGGAGAGCATACTGGCTGAAGGTATTCAACGCCTGCGATACAATTGCTTACAGCGAGGTGGCCGGTCAGCGTTTGGCGCCGCCCGTCATGGTGGAAGATGTTGCGGCAACAGACGATATCTGCGCACAGGTGACGATTACCTGGACCGATCCGAACGACACGGAAGAAGGCTTCCAGATCGTGCGCGATGACATGATTGCGCGCACCGTGGATACGGTCGCGACCATTACCGATCCGGATGCCGTAACCTATGATGACCTGACCGCTTCATCGGGAACTTGGTATGAGTATACCGTGTTTGCCTATAACGAATGCGGATTGAGCGATCCCAGCGAAGCGGACAGCGGAGTCGTGCTGCCGCTGCCGGACGCGGTGACCGGATTCACGGTTGCTGAGCAGTGCAGTCTACTCTGGTTCGGTTGGGATGTTTCGGAGTTTGCAGAGTATTACCAAGTCTACAGAGATCTTGGCGAATTAGTTGCCACGGTAACTGATACCTTATATGGAACGACGGATCTCGGTCAGCATAACTGGCATGTGATCCCGCAAAATACCTGCGGTTTGGGCGTGTCCTCAGATACCTTGAATCGAACCGCGTTAACGGCACCGCTGGCGATTGATGACCTGCTGGCGAATGATGACGGCGGTGCAAGAACGCAGGTTGACAACTGCGATCACGTGACGCTGACCTGGACCGATCCGGCGAATGCGGATACGATCTTTATCTATCGCGACGCCACGCAGATTGATTATGTGCTCTTCGGAGTGGAGACGTATACCGATGACCTGCTGGCTCCGGCGGATTATGAGTACTATGTCATCGCGAATAACGAATGCGGCGCAACGGGCGAATCCAATCACGTCAATGCGACGGTGTACCCGCCGCCGACGGCTCCGACGAATGTCGTTGCTTCCGACACATCATGCGCGCAGGTTTATATTACATGGGATGCGGCGACGGGAACGTTTGATGAATACATTATCTATGCGGATAGCGTAGAAATCAATCGTGTGTTTGCCGGCACGACCGCACTCTTCCACACGACTGCCATTCCCGGTGACACGGCGCTCTATCAAGTCTCAGCCTACGATGATGTCTGCGGTGAATCCGAGTATTCCGCAGGTGATGAGGGAACTCGTCTTGAAGGTCCGTCGATTCCGGCGGACGTAGCCGCGTCGGATGATCTTTGCGATATGATCACCGTGACTTGGACGGCGTCCACCGGTACTTTCACGGAATACCGTATCTATCGGGATGGAACGCTGGTCGGAACGGTTGACGGAGCGACGACGACATTCGATGATGATACGTTGTCGGCTTCAGGAACCTACAGCTATACGATTACGGCTTGGAGTGCCGAGTGCGGCGAGACAGCGGATTCCGATCCGGATGACGGTACGATGCTGCCGCAGATGGGTCAGGCGACCGGCTTGACGGCTTCCATGGATGACTGCGATGGTGTTGTGTTGAATTGGGACGCGTATGAAGGCGCAGACGAGTATTATGTCTATCGTGAAGGCACCGCAATCGATACCGTTGACACAAATGAAGCGTTTGACGACGATGTGGTACGCGGCGTGACTCATTCGTATACTGTCAGTGCGGTTAACCGCTGCAACGAGGGAACGCAATCCGAAGCAGCGAATGGAATGCGTAAGGACTTCCCGGCCGCGATTACCAACCTGACGGCGAGCGATACACTCTGTGATGAAATCTGTCTCGAATGGGATGATGTCGAAGAAGAGACCGGATATTATATCTATCGCGAAACGCTGCTGCTTGACTCGACCGTGATGGATGACGCGGACTTCTGCGATACGACGGTTGTTCCCGGAACGACTTATAATTATGTCGTGCGAGCGAAGAATGAATGCGGTGAAGGCGATCCTTCCGAGAGTATTCCGGGAGTCGGGATTGCCGGTCTGCTTCCCGTGAGCAATGTGATCACGACGCCATCCTGCGATGATGTTACTCTTACATGGGATGACATCGAAGGAGAGACAGGTTATCAGCTCTATTACAGCATTGACGGATCCAATTTCTTAGAATTGGCAACCGTTGAAGCGGACGTCGTGACTTACGTTGACACCGCAATCGTCGCCGGAGAGTGCCATGAATATACCGTTGCCGGCATCAACATCTGCGGAGTCGGCGCGGAATCGAGTGTAGTCGAAGGCTGCCGTAAGGATGTGCCGATTATCGTTCCCAATGTTGTCGCATCGACGACTGTCTGTGATTCGGTTCTGATTTCATGGGATGATGTCGGTACCGAAACAAGCTTCGACATTCAAAGAGATTTTGTTGATCTTATAATCGGATTGCCTGCCGACTGCCTGAGCTACTATGATGCGACAGCAGAACCTAACGTTTCCTATTCCTATGTTGTGCGCGGTGTCAACGAATGCGGTGTAGGTTTCTTCTCCGACGAAGCATTCGGTATGGCGGCGGATATTCCGGCGCAGGTGCAGAATGTTCAGGCCACATCGGATCAGTGCTCGACCGTGGTGATCACTTGGGATGACCTTCCCGATGAAACCGGCTATTCGATCTCTTATGGTTCCGATCCCTACACAGGATTGGGAAGCGTTGGTGCGGACGTCACGGAATTCACTGCTGTCGGTTTCGTGGGCGCGGAGAATTTCTCCGTTGTCGCATCGAATCAGTGCGGTACGAGTATACGGTCCGCGCTGGCACCCGGTGAAGGGTTGGATGTGCCGCCTGTTGTAATGAATCTCGCGTTTACCGTCAATTGCGGAGCGGTGAATCTGACGTGGGACTTCCCCGCAACGGCGGACAGCTTCAGAGTGTTGCGCAGAGCGGACGGTATCACCGACTTCGATACATTGGCAACCACTCCGTTGAGCAGTCATTCGGATGAACCGGGTGTCGGGACTTGGGAATACGCGATTCTGGCTCTGAACGAATGCGGTTTTGCCCCTGATATTTCGAATATCGTCAGTGTGGAAATCATTCCGGCGCTGGATCAGGTGGTTAATTTCACCGCATCGCATGACAGTTGTCATTGTGTTTATCTGTCGTGGGATGATGTCGAGAATGAGACTCAATATCAAATCTACTGTGATGCGGAACTGATTGCTACAACAGTGGCGAACAACACGGACACATCTATCTGTGATGGGACTACGCCTTGCAGCTATCAAGTAAGAGCCATCAACGAATGTGATGAAGGTCCGTTCTCGGATGCCGTCATCGGTTCGTATGATGTAGAGCCGGAGGCGCCGACGGGTGTAAGCGCGTCGGATGATAACTGCGATCACATTATGGTTATCTGGGATCCGGTTGACTTCTGTGACGGTTACCTTGTTTTCTGTGACGACGATTTCGTTGATACTGTTTTAAGCACAGCCGATGAGTTCTTGGAGCACGATACGACAGCGGGCACCTATGATTATCACGTTGTTGCCTACAACCACTGCGGCAACTCGCCCAATAGCGCAACCGATTCGGGA
>JAHIZR010000466.1 GCA_018814465.1 bacterium
CTCGCGCAACCCGGCCGAAATCAGAAAACAATGAAACTATCTCTCCTTATTATATATGCGCTCTTCGTTGCCTGCGCATTCGCCCAGACGCAGCCGCCCGTGTTCGTCGATCGCTACGAGACAACCATCGGCAGAATCACGATCAACTGTGAGGTCTGGACTGATGAACGCGCGCACGACTGGTTGGCGGCGCTGGAGGACGTCAAGCTGACTTCCGGGTTGATTCTGGATCTGCGCGGCATGACGGGGGCGGCGGAGAGCGAGATCCCGCAACTGCTGGGCTATTGTTTTGATGAACAAACAATGTCATCCGAGGATGCCGCGCGCTATCGCGAGTTCCTGAACGGTGTCACTCCCTACACCAAGCCGCTGTTGTTGATATATTCCGAGCATGTCTCAAACGAAGTCTATAATGCCATCGAACTGCTGACCCAAAGCCGCTACGACACCGAAACCACGACCTGCGCTCTGGACTGTAAAATGTCCCGTAAACCGCTGCGCCGCTTCAAGCGTCATGTCCACCGCATCGAGCTCGAACAGCAGGATCGCATGGACCGCATGTTCGAAGGCACCCCCGAATCACCGTCAACCCAAGGCATTGCGACTCCGCAAGTGGAGCCGAAGAATAAATAAACAGACAGGCTTTGAGTCTATCCCAAAATACTAGCCGCGACCTCCCGGTCGCGGATCCAAGTTGCACAAAATGTCGTTATGTCCCGCGACCGGGAGGTCGCGGCTAGTAAGAAAAGAACGATATACTATTTAGAGATAGGTTTTTAGTCCCAAGTGACAAGCGAAATCCCCAAGCGTGTCATTCTGAAACCTGCTGATCTTCTGTTCTTCAGCAGGTTGAAGAATCTCAGCCCCCTTGCCGCGCTCAAAGGATTTTCAGAATAACACAGAACCAAGAAACTGGGGTAAACATGAAAACCAAACTGATCGTACTGCTGCTTGCATCCGCTGCCTTAGTCCATGCGGGAGAATGGAAACCATTCGTGGGAGTGGGCGGCGTCGGCGAACTCACATACTTTGAATGGGATTTACCAAATCTATTGAATGCTGACGAAGGCGATCCGCCATTCTTTCTGACAGGGACGCATATTGAAGCCGGACTTAAGTACAAACAATGGGAGTTCTATGCTGGCTACCGTGCTGTGAACTCTCCGATCGTGCGATCGGACTCTTATGTGTTCACTTCGCACAGAGTAGACTCCCTCGAGTCTCATCTGATTACGACAGACGAACGGATTGAAGAATCTTGGAAAGAAAGACGACTTCAATTGGGTGTTCGCAGGAAACTCCTGTCGGACAAGAAGCCGTTTGTCCCCATTGTCGGCGGAGCTCTTGAGGTTGGCTCGATGACCTATCGGCAATTCTTTGAAGAGCATATTGAGCACAGTATTCTTATCTGGGGTCCGGGACAGAACGAGCGATGGTCTACAACCCATCAAGGAAAGCGTCGCTATCACCATGATTCTATTATGAGTCTTTCTGTGGAGGCAGGAGCGGCATGGAAAGTTGCCAAACGAATCGAACTACTCTCAACAACGCGCTTCAGATTTGGCACTAAGAATTTTGAGTATAACGTTGCAGACTTAATGGCCTCTATCTCGCAAATGATTCAATTAAGATATACGATAGAATAACCCCCCCATGCACTGGCTGAAGAAACAGATATTTTCGGCGAAGAGTTTTCGTCAATTAGGTGAGTCGCTGGAAGACAGCGGAGCGGCTGTGCTCGTCAAAAATGTACCGGGCGCGCTGACCGTACTCGTGGCGAATTATGTCTACGAGACTCTGAAGCGGCCGATACTGCTCGTTGCCGAAACACTCGAAGACGCAGAAGAGTACGCCGACGACCTGACCGTGCTCTTGGGTGAAAACACGCCCTGTCTGTTTCCCGGCTTGCCGATGTATCATCGCGAGCTGACCGCGATTGAGCTGTCCGAGCGCGCCGAGGTGCTGCTGACACTGACTCGCCACGAGTCGCCGCTGGTCATCGCTCCCGCCGCCGCGCTGCTCGACCCGCTGCCCGAAGTGAACGCGATCACCGAAAACTCTTATACGATCACCAAGGGCGAGCTGCTTCCGCGTGAATCGCTGATTCAGTTTCTACATGACGCAGGTTACAAGCGCGAAGTGTTGGTGGAAGGTGTCGGTCAATATGCCGTGCGCGGTTCGGTCGTGGACATTCATCCCTACGGTTCACAGCAGGCCGTGCGCTTGGAATACTTCGGTGACGACGTGGACGATTTGCGCAGCTTCGATCCGACCTCGCAGCGCTCCACCGGACGCATTCAGGAAATCACCCTGATGGCCGCGCAGGTGCAGCAGCAGGGCGACTCAAATCTGTTTCAGCATCTGCCGGACGACGCTGTTATCATCTGGGCGGACGGGCGCGGCGTCTGGAGCGAAATGCAGGCGGCCTACGAAGACCGCACGAGCGGTAACGGCAACGGCAAACCGAAAATAGAATTAGGCGCCGAACTCGAAGAGCTGATCTACGAGGAAGACGAAGACATTCCGCCGCCGGACTATATAGACGAAGTTGTACCTGCCTATCAAGGCAAGACCTTCAAACCGGATCTAATTGAACAAGAGAGTAAACGCTTCACGCAACTGTTGTTGAGCAGTTCGCCGTTCAAAACAACTTCACAAGTAGACATCGGCGCGAAACCGCAGGAGCGCTTCGCCGCCAATCTCCCGCTCTTAGCCGAGCGGCTTAGCGAGTATCATCGCGACGGCTATCAGTCCGTCCTGCTCTGCGATAACAAAATGGCGGGCGACCGGCTTGCGCAGGTGCTGATCGAGCGCGGCTGTCCCGAAGAGGCCTTCTCCGTGCGCGAGGGCGGACTCCGTCACGGCTTCCTGCTGCCGGAAGAAAAGCTTGCAGTCCTGATCGATCACGACATCTTCGGTCGCATGCGCCGCCGCCGCCGCTTCATGAAATTCAAGAACGCAGTGCCGCTGCACGATCTGGATGCGCTGAAACCGGGCGATTTCGTCGTGCATGTCGATCACGGCATCGGTCGCTATGTCGGCATGACTAAGATCGCTGTCGGCGGTGTACAGCGCGAAGTGCTGAAGATCGAATACCGCGACGGCGTCAATCTCTTCGTCAATCTGGAGAGTTTGTCGTCCGTTCAGAAATATTACGGGCGCGAAGGCTTCC
>JAHIZR010000467.1 GCA_018814465.1 bacterium
CGTCTGGGTGTTCAAGCTAAGTGCTAACGGTGACAGCCTGTGGAGCACCACCATCGGCGGCGCGGATTTCGAATCCTGCAGTTCCATTCAGCAATTGGCTGACGGCAGCTATCTGCTCGCCGGCGGCACGCAATCCTTCGGCTCGGGCATGTATGATTTCTATCTGATTAAGATGGAACCCGAAGCACTTGAACCGCCCTTGGTCGCTAATCCCCCTGAACTTGATTTCGGCGTCCGTCCTACGGGTGTCGAACATGACCTATCAGTATTCATCCGCAACACCACCACGATGCCGATTGCATTGGTGGAAGCGATAACAGAGCTGGAAGCCTTCAGTGTGGTTGACTTCACTTCCGGTGACTTGGCCCCCGGCGATTCAACCGAAATCACCGTGCGATTTTACCCAACTTCCAGTTTCGATTATCATGACACATTGATTGTTGTAACACCGTTGTCGTCATTCCTGATGCAGGTTCCGCTGCACGGCGTGGGAGCTGCGTTTCATATCTACATTCCTTATACTGCGTTAATCATGGGAGCTTCTCCAGGTCAGAGAGATTCTGTAACACTCCCGCTCATAAATGATGGTGAAATGGACGCGATCATTGATACCGTTTATTTCACCGCGCACGGTGATGTATTCTCGGTTTCACCGCTTGCGGCCGTTCTGCCCGCCGGAACTCAACAGGAATTCGAAGTGATATTTGATCCGGTGATGATTACTACCTACAACAGTAATCTATGCTTTGTTCACAATGTCGCACCCGATTCTGAAATCTGTATCCCGGTAATCGGTGAGATTAGAACCCCAAATGTCGATGATCAGGTTGAAGGAATACCGAGCGAATACTATCTTGCTGAAGCCTATCCCAATCCCTTCAATCCGTCCACAACGATTGAATTCGGTTTGCCGCAGGAAAGTCAGGTGAAACTTTCGGTCTTCGATCTTACGGGGCGGGTGGTGGAAACCATCGTCCAGCAACAACTCCCTGCTGGAAGACACTCTGTGGAATTCAGCGGTCAGCAACTTCCGTCCGGTATCTATTTCTATACCATAACTGCCGGCTCCTTTTCCGCCGGCCATAAGATGATACTCTTAAAATAGCAATCGCGCGCGGGGTTATGATCCTGCATATTGTCACGGGGCTGTCATTCTGGACACCGCCACAAACAGCAGTACGTTCATTAAATTTCGAGAAATCGGCGGGCGTCCAGAATCTCAACAAGCGCGGGACCCTGCCGGAAGACTGCCGGACGTAAAAATAAGCTCGATATCAATAGTCTCTAACTAATAACATAAAGATAATCATGACAGAATCACTCCCCCGTAGAATCGAAGAAAGCCTTGCGGCGCACGTCCGGATTGCTTCCGGTTTGAAACGGCAGGCTGAACAGCAGGGTCGCCTTCCTGTTCCTTTCATCACCATGTCAAGGCAGTTCGGCTGTGAAGCAATCGTTCTGGCTGAAGCCTTGGCGCAAAAGCTTGATGAAACCGAAAAGCTTGAACAAGGTTCCTGGCAAGTTTACAGTAAGCAGATTATCGAGGCGATGGCCGACAAGGAATACTCTGCCGCCCAGTTGATGGAAGCTCTTGATCTAAAAGCGCGAACGGCAATTGAAGAATTTATCGAAACCATCGTCGGCCGTATTTCCGACCTCAAACTGCTGAATAAATTGGTTCGGACCTTGCGGGCCACGGCTACTCTGGGCCGCTGCATCATCATCGGACGCGGCGGCGCGCTGCTGACGCGAGACATGCCCGGCGGCATTCATATTCGCTTGGTGGCCCCGGAGGAATTCCGACTGCAGGGACTTGTGACTCGCTTCCAATGGAGTATGGCAAAAGCCCAGCAGGTTCTGCGGCAAGAAGATAATATCCGGCTGAATTTCTTCAAGAAATATCTGCACAGCAATCCCAACGACGCACAAAACTATGATCTGGTTCTGAACACTGAACGGCTCTCGCGCGCTGAACAGCTCGATCAGATTTTAACTCTCTTTAAGGCGCGAAATCTTTAAGCAACCTACACAACAAACGTTTAACACCCGGAAAGACTATGGCACTCAGCTATTCTTTTCATGAAAAATTCAACCTTGTCGTCATGACAGGATCCGGCCAGCTTACGGCCCGCGACTTTAAAGACTATATCACCGAGTACCTCTGCAAAGATCCCCGCATCAAACCGGGATTTATTGAACTTGGAGATATGCGAGCCGTTGAAAAAAACGAAATAACGTTACCGGATATGCTGGAAATCGTGCGCCTCGATGAAACCAGTGGCCGCCCCCAGCCGACCAAACTCGCCTTCGTCGTGAACAGCGATGCGGAATATGGAGCGGTCCGGCAATATGCATCCCATGTCCGAGCCGAACTCAAAGCGGTCGATGTTTTCCGCAGTATGGATGAAGCAAAAAAGTGGCTGGGGATTGAAGGAATTAAGTTAGTATAAACGTATTTCTGCTACAATATGCAGTTCGATCCAAAACGAGTTTCTTTAGGTAATCTAACTCAGAAGAGTATAATATGAAACCAGTCACTTCACTGCGCTTAAAAAACTTCACAGCATTCGAAGACTTAGATTTTCGACCAAGTGAGGGTATTAACGTTCTTGTCGGCAGCAATGGCACAGGCAAGACACATGTAATGAAGTTGATCTACAGCCTGCTTTCATATACGCACTTCGGGAAACAAGTAGAAGAAAAGATTCTTGGAGTATTTCTTCCAACTCCAATGAACTTAGGGCGACTTGTTCGACGGAGAAGAGGTGTTGATAATACTGAAGTGAAACTCACACTGGCAGACAAATTAACTGTAGATATTGAGTGGAACTCGAGGTCAAAGGAAAAGGCTTATCGGAAGAACCCTATCATTGCTTTAGCCCTAAAGCGAAAACCTGAATCAGTAATCTATATACCTGTAAAGGAAATGCTCGCGAATGCTCCGGGGTTTCAGTCACTCTTCGCAACCCACGAGATCAATTTCGAGGAGGTGTATAATGATATTATTATTCATGCTTTCAGACCTCCTAGGCGCGGAGTACCTGACGATCGACGAAAAGCATTATTAGATACATTGCGTAAACAGATGAAGGGAGTAGTAATAAAAAAAGAGGAAACCTTCTTTTTGAAAACGAGTGGTGAGGGAATTATTGAATTTCCATTGGTTGCAGAAGGGTGGAGAAAGTTGGGACTTCTCTGGCTGCTCATACAGAACCAGACTCTATCGAAGGGTTCCTTTCTTTTTTGGGATGAACCAGAATCAAATCTGAATCCTGAATTGCAGAGAACAATAGCTAATGTACTCTTAGAGTTACAGAGATTCGGTGTTCAAATATTTATTGCGACGCATGACTATACGATCCTAAAATGGTTTCAACTACTTCATGAGAAATCAGATAAAATTCGATATCATGCTTTTGAGCGAATCGAGAAGAACGTAGTCGTGAATACGACAGAAGACTATTTCCAAATAAAACCTAACAAAATTGCTGAAGCATTCGACATTCTTTATGATGAAGCCATTAAGAAAGAGCGGGGGACTAAGAATAAATGACTTACATAGAGAGCAAGCTTGAATTCTCTTTCTCGAGAGCTTCTGAAATTCAACATGTTGAGAATGGAGAATTCGGACATGGTCTTAAGAATGTGGATTTCTTAATTCGCGAGATTGATGAAGTCATATTGCTCGAGGTTAAGGGTACAAGCCAAGAGGTAACGAGATATCTTTCCGATGACATTGTCAATCAATTAGTCGAGAAGGCACGGGATACTTATACTTATCTGCATTTGATTCAGGATACAGCAAAACAGCTAACATATATTGCATTAATCGATTTCCGTACAAAAGAGATTGATTCTGCAATGCTCCTAAGACGATCTGATGCTCTTAAAGCAGGCTTAAGAGGCGAGAAGGGGCATTCTTGGCAGATTGAGTATATCCAGCGCGCTTTTCTCGTGGATGTGGAAAACTTCAAGAAGGAGTTTCCTAATTTCGAAGTCAATCGTGTAGATTAACACTCTTGCCCCTCATCATCCAAAAATACGGCGGGAAGAGTCTCGCCACTCCCGAAGATGTCAGACAGGTCGCTGAGCTGATTCTGCGGCGTGTTGAGTCGGGCGAGCAGGTTGTTGTGGTTGTCTCGGCGATGGGTGACACGACCGACCGCTATGTCCGAATGGCGCGCGCGGTGAATCCCGAACCCGCCGGACGCGAGCTGGATGTCCTGCTCTCTGTCGGTGAACGCATTTCCATTGCCATGCTCGCGCTCGCTCTGAATGGGCTGAAAAAAGACATTGCCGTCTCGCTGACCGGCGCGCAGGCGGGCATCATCACCGACACGGTGCACACCGCCGCGCGGATCGTGGAGATCCGCCCGCTCCGTGTGCGCGAAGTGCTGGATCAGGGCCGCATTCCCGTTATCGCCGGCTATCAGGGAATCACCACCGATAAAAATATCTCCACGCTCGGACGCGGCGGAACTGATGCCACGGCTGTCGGGCTTGCGGTGGCGCTGGGCGCCGACCGTGTCGAATTCATGAAAGATGTCGATGGCATTCACTCCGCCGATCCTAAATTGATTCCTACCGCGAAAATCATCGACAAACTGAGCTTCGAGGAAGCGCTCGAAATGATGGGGTGCGGCGCGAAAATCCTGCAGGCTCCCGCAGTCGAGATGGCCGCCGAACACGGTGTTACCCTCGCCGTCGGCAACAGCAAGACCGGAGTCGCGGGAACCATCGTGACCGACAAACCGCTCGTCCGCCAAACGCTGACCTCCGTCCACGTCACTGAGCAGGTGGACTGTCTGACCGGTTTGCAGCCGGATGCATTCTACAGACTGCTGGACACGATTCGCGACTGCGGATTATCACCGCTGATGAGTTTCCATCACGAAAACACCTGCGCAGTCACTCTCCGCCCCGGCGAAGCGCGGTACTTATCGGCTAATAGCTGTGAAGTCGACCGCAGTCTCGATTTGGTAACGCTCATTGGTCCCGGAGTGACATCGAACAACGATCTGGCACGCGCGATCCGCGCTCTATATACGGAATTCAAGTCATCCATCGTGGCAATGACGGCAACCTCTACTCGCATTTCACTGTTGATGAAAGACCGGCACGCAAAGAGTTTCGCAGAAAAAGCTCATGAACTATGCCTGAGATCACCCAAGACCGGAGGAGCCTTGCCTCCAACCTGACTGAAAAAATGACGCCTGCCGGCTGCCGTGCGCGCTTGACGGCGGTCGTTATCGCAATACTCTGTCTGGGCACATGGTTTGCTCGTGCAGAAGAACCCGCATCATCGCTCAACGCGTTGACCCAATCCAACACCGAACCTATGAGTTACTCGGCACCCCTCAGTCCCCTCAATGTTCGCGTCGGTCTGCTGGAAAATTATGACCGGCTGACCTTCATGATGCACGGACGCTATCGCATCGAGACCGTGAACGGAGATGAGCTTCGCCCATCCGGCGCTTCCCACCTCCGCTGGCGTACCTTGATCGAAAGCTCCACCCCCGCGCAAATTCTCTACTCCGTCCTCGTAGCTTCCTATCAGAAACAGAGCGAAGCGATGGAACTGGCGGAGAAATTCGAGCAGGACGGTCATCCCGCGGTCGTTCGGCAAATCGGCGGACCCATCGAAATTGACAGCCGCATCGTCGGTGACAACACCCTCTATCGGGTGCAGGTGGGAAACTTCCAGAAGGAAGAAGATGCCCGCGCGCTGTTGGCGACACTGGATATGGATTATGCTCCCCGGCTGGTGCGGGAAGTTATCCGCAATTCAAAAGGCAAAATCGAAATATTCGACGCCGACTTGATCGAAACCTTCGAGTGCGAGAACGCGTTCCGGTTGATTCCTGAAGACAAGGATTCCAAAATCACACTCTTCGGTGTTCGTGTTAACTCCGGCTTTCACTATGAAAAAACCGAGGATCGCGAATATTCCGGGATGATCGAGATCTATATCGATCACGAAGGCAAACTCGCGGCTTTCACCGAAATCCCGATTGACGTCTATCTGTACGGCGTGGTTCCCGCTGAGATGCCCGCCACTTTCCCTGAAGAAGCATTGCGCGCGCAGGCCATCATGGCCCGCTCGGTGGTTATGGCTCAGAAATCCATCAAGCATTTGAATGATCCCTACGAACTCTGCGCGCACGTTCATTGCCAGGTTTACAGCGGTCTGACCAGCTTTGACGAACGCGCGGCAAAAGCCGTTGACGACACACGCGGCATGGTGCTGACCTATAATGGACTGCTCGTTGACTCGCACTTCAGCGCTGTTTGCGGCGGTCATACGGAAGATGTCACGAAAACCTGGCTCACGCCGCCGATGTATCCCAGCCACGGCGTCCCCTGTTCCTGCGGTGAAAACTTGAAGATTCCCGATCTGACCACGGAAGCCGGAGTCGGGCAGTGGATCAAATCCCGTCCCGAGGTCTGCTGTAATCTGCAGAATTATGATTTGCCCGTTTCCAGTGATTACGGCCGCCGGCATTTCCGCTGGGAAGTTTCCTACACACGCGCCGAATTGGAAGAAATCATTCTGGAAAAAACCGGCGAGGATATCGGTGTCCTCTACGATATCGTGCCGATCCGGCGCGGCGTGTCGGGCCGTCTGATGGAAATCGAAATCCTCGGCTCGCGTAAAAACCTGCGCCTTAAGCGTGAGCTGAAAATCCGTCGCGCCCTCTCCCGCACTGCCCTCGAAAGTTCCTGCTTCCTCGTCGATGTCATCAGCGACGAGCATGGCAATCCGATGGAGATTATCCTTACCGGAGCGGGGTGGGGACATGGCGTCGGCATGTGCCAGTGCGGCGCCGCCCGCATGGCCGTCGAAGGCAAAACCTACACCGAAATCATCGAGCACTATTACCCCGGCTGCGAAATCCAAAAGAAGTACGATTAAGCAAGCTTGTCTCGCCGAGCTGAGTATGCTTTGCTTCATCGCCGAGCAGGATCGCCGAGCAGGATCGCCGAGCAGGGTCGCTGACCCTGTCGGAATCTTCGCCGCCGAGCCAGGTTAAGCAGCCTCTTCGCCGCGGCGGGTGCCCTCACCCGTCCGGCCAGCGCAACCCGGCCGGAACCAGTTCCCAAATCGCAATACAACATAGGTACAAATAAGACATGAAACCCGAAGAACTCCAAGCCGAACTGAACGACTTCAAAGAAAAACTCGACGACCTGCGGAGGTCTCTTTGACGTCGCCGGACGGCTGAAAAAAATTGAAAAATTGGAAGCCCTCTCCGGCAGCGACGGCTTCTGGAACGATCAGGAA
>JAHIZR010000468.1 GCA_018814465.1 bacterium
CGCAATCGGTCGCCATTTGAAATCCGCCGCCAACAGCAGATTATCCTTATCATCGTTCGAGTGCTGCACACTGTAGAGCCAGTTCAGCGGTGTTAAATAACTCAACTGCAATCCCCGGTCGCCATAAATCACACCCTGCGAAAATCCGAAGATCACATTCGCTGCGGGGCGAATCTCCACGCGCTGCGCACTGATATATTTCTGACTATTGATCGTCCGCGCTCGTCCGTCCGGAAGTGTATAGAGTGTTTCCGCCGGAGTGGTCGATTCCAAGAAACCATGCAGAAAAGTGTAATACAGCGCCCAGGGATTATCTCTCCGCTCAAAGATTCCGTCGAAGCGTACATAATCAAACGGTGGCGCGTAACCATTCAAAAATAATCCGCCATATTGCGCCGGTCCCCATTGATGCCGCCCTCGTCCCGCCGTGATCGCTAAATCCTTTCCATAATATTGAATCAGCGACTCCGAAATATCATAACTCGTCTCCGACTTCCCCTTCGTATCCACCGCCGCCCAGCGATCCTCATACAGCCTTTCCCTTGAATCATACGGTCCATTCCCCGACTCAGCGTGATCCCGGAAATCCACCATATAGTAAAAATGGTCATCCTTGCGAGTCTTATAGGCTCCCTCAACACGAAATCCCGTCGTAATGCGTGAAATGCTTTCTCTTTCATCGTCTGTATCTATGAATTCAACTCCGTACACTGGCTGAAGTGTAGCCATGAAGTCATCTGCATACCAAGTCGTACCCAGATGATAACCGTCCCAGTAGAGCCAGTCTAAATAGCGATTTTGAAAGAATCGATTGTGGATATTCTGCCAACCAAGTGCTTTTGATTTATAAGAACGCAATTTATGAAACTGCTCTGTTCGCAAGAGATTCTCCTCACGATACCGCTTGTCTTCTTTTGATCGATCACCATGCTCATCGATGAATCTGTCGAGTGAATTTTCTCTTGCCTGACCGCCGCCTGCGATAAAGGGCTTTGTACTGCTAACGACTAATGTTTGCCAGGCGGTTTCTAGCCTGTCGGCATAATCATAATACGAATCACTCAGCAACGGACGGTTGTATCTAATCGTTCTATATCGTTTAGGAAGTCTTGTCGTTCCACCAGAAGCATCACCACTGGTTAACATCTTGATGTCTTCGACGCTGAGTGATCCGAATCCCTTTACGCGATTAACATTCGCAGAGTCGTGGCCAGATTCAACCAATGGTTTTCGAAAAGCATTTCTCACTGGCTCTAGTACCAGAGAGTCTACCTTTACATCCAACGAATCCGCCTCCGCCACCCCCGCCATCACCAACACTGCACACAATACCACAAATCGTTGCCATCCGGCAACATGATAGAGCTTCGATTTCATGATTCGTTTGATGAAAGTGGGCATTTTAGTGCACAGTTTGTCGGTAGTAATGTACTATTAGAAGGATGCCTGTCCGAACCGCTGTTGCTTAAGGCACACAGCTTGCACGCTTGTATCTGAATCGACTATTGAGGTTGAAACTTTGCGACTATGTCCGATTGAAGATCTGCGTCCGGGAATGACGCTCGGACGGGATGTGTCCGATGAACGGCTGGATCTGCTGATTGCCGCCGGTGTGCCGCTGGATGAACAAATGATCCAGCGGCTGGTGACGCTCGGCGTCGACGATGTCTATGTCCACGAAGAAGGCACGGACGACGTCGAACCCGCCGAAATGGTCTCCGATCTCACCCGCCGCAAAACCCACAAGGTGCTGCGCCGGACCTTCGACGAACTGGAAAACCTCGGCGAGATGACCGACTGGGCCAATGAGGATACCACCGCCATCATCCAGTTCGATGACCGCTATGAAAACTCCGTCGCGGTTCAGGACTTCCGCGAAGTCGTCCACTGCACCATCGAAGACATGTTCGTCGAACGCGAAACTGTCTTTGAAACCCCGATGGTCAAGCAATACCTCAACCGCAACTACGAACACTCACTCAATACGACCATCTTATCCATCATGATCGCGCGCGCTTTCAGCTTTTCTCAGGAAGAACTAACCGCCATCGGCATTTCCGCCATGCTGCACGATATCGGTAAACTC
>JAHIZR010000469.1 GCA_018814465.1 bacterium
ACATACCGCCGACTCCGGCTCCATATAGGCATGTTCGATAAACTGCGTCTGGAAATCTTTCTCAATAATAATTTCCGACTCCGCCCAGCCCCGCTCCATCTCTCCGCGCCGCACTTTGTGATGATTGATGATATTGCTGCCGTGCGCTTCATGTACAAGCACCGCGTCCGTTTCCATCGCTGCGCGCGGATCAAGAATCACAGGCAGTTCCTCCGCTTCGACTTTCACCAGCTTGGCCGCCGCGACCGCCTGATCGCGCGTCTCCGCCACCACAACCGCCACGACGTCGCCATGAAACCGAATTTTGTCGTCGATTAGCATCCGGTAGTCTTTGAAAATCTGTCCGAATTTGCAGGTACCCGGAACATCCTTGGCCGTCAGTACGCACTGTACGCCCGCCCCTTGCTTTGCTTCGTCCGTATCCACTTTGAGCAGCTTCGCATGCACGAAATCGGAATAGACCGGCACTGCGTGCAGCATCCCGACGAATTTCAAGTCATCGGTATACTTCGCGCGCCCGGTTACCTTCGCTACGGCGTCATTGCGCCACGCTTTGCTCATGCAATCGCTCCTCTGACTTGTCCCGACGTTGATTCGGGATTCACCAACCTGTTATCTTCGACTACCCGGTTGCCGCGCACGAAAACGAAACGAATATCAAGCGTCGTGGTCTGGTTCGGATAGGTTTCATAACAATCAGCATTACTGCTGCGAATTGCTCGCGGCTTGCCATTCGTTTTCATCATCACCAGATCGGCGTCCGCACCGACACGAATCGTTCCCTTATCGGGAAATAGACCTGCCAATTGCGCCGGAATTTTCGACAGCCGTTTGACGACCTCACAGAGCGAGCAGTTGTGCTTCTCCACAAGCAACTCATACATCAGCGGAAATAATGCTCCCGTTCCGGCCAGACCATTCGGTACTTTTAAGTAATCCGCGTGATTCTTATCCTTATCGCGCATGGTGAATGCACAGTGATCCGTTGCGAAAATATCAAAGCAGCCTTCAGCGGCCAACTCTTCCATCCGCTGGCGATTTTCTTCGCTCCGCAGCGGCGGCGTGCAGAGATAGCGATAACCGTTCTCGTTTTTCAGTATTTGCTCGTTAAGCAACAAATACTGCGGCGCGGTTTCGCATGAAATCTGCGTATTCGCGTGTGCTTCCTGAATCAGCCGCGCGCCTTCCACCGTGCTGACATGCACAATATGAACCGGCACGTCCGTTTCGCGGGACAACTCGATCAATTTCGTGATCGCTTCCACTTCCGCTTCCGGCGGTCGCAGCTTTGTATGCGCGAAAGGTTCGTTCGCGCCCGCGTATGACTTTGCCGCAGCATCCAACACACTCTGATCTTCGGCATGAACCAGCACTCGCACGCCGTTCCCCTGAATGCGACTCAGAATCTCCTTAAGTTTATCGTAATCCTGATAGAGCCCCGCTTCGCGATAGGTCGTGTAGAACTTGAAAGTATGATAGCCCGCTTCAATCAGATCCCGCACATCCCGCCAATCATCTTTACCGAAGCGTGTCGGAGTCAAGTGAAACGCCACATCGCAGCAACATTTCGACTTCACCTTGTTTGCGGCGATCTGAATACACTCGGACAAACGGTGTTCGGTATCCTGCGTCACAAAACCGATCAGCGTGGTGATTCCCGCCAGCACCGCCGCCTGTGATCCGCTCTGATAAGTATCGGCTAGATCGAATCCGCCGATCCGGTCGTCCATATGAACATGAAAATCAATCATCCCCGGCAACACATAACAGCCATCGGCATCATAGACAGAACATTCCGCATCAACGTGCAGGTTTTTTCCGATTCGAACAATTTTGCTGCCGTTGAATAGCACATCACAAACTTCGATTCCCGCATCGAGACACACTTGGCCGCCGCGAATCAGCGTATTCACTGCAACAACTCCTTTTCGACGGCCGCCAAAGACGGCTCGACCGGATCGGGAACATGCAGCAAATCCCGCACGGAATCCGCATGCTTCAAACCATGTCCTGTGATCAGCAGTACCACTTCTTCATTCTTCATGAATTCACTGCGCAGCTTTTTCAATCCTGCCACAGTCGCCGCCGCTGCCGGTTCGGCAAAGACGCCCGTCATCATTGCAAGCTGCTGCTGTGCCTCAAGAATATCCGCATCGGCTACGATCACTGATGTTCCCTTGCTCTCGCTGATCGCCCGCTGCGCAAGATAAGCGTTGCTGGGCGCTGACACCGAAATCGAGTCCGCAATCGTTTGTGGTTTTTTAGCGTTGCGGTATTGCCCGGTCCGCACCAGATGATGAATGGCATCCGAACTCTCCGCCTGCACCGCGATCAGCCGCGGCAGCTTCTCGATCAAGCCAAGCTGCAGCAGATCATAAAAGCCTTTGAATACGCCCGCGATGATCACACCGTCTCCCACCGGAACGACAACGGCAGCGGGCGCCTTGCATCCGTTCTGTTC
Source organism: bacterium (assembly GCA_018814465.1). Classification (GTDB taxonomy): domain Bacteria; phylum Electryoneota; class RPQS01; order RPQS01; family RPQS01; genus JAHIZR01. The sequence goes on from JAHIZR010000469.1 coordinate 2,462, forward strand.
GAAAATCTCCAGTGCCGCCGTCTTCTTGCCTTCGATGGTCAGCGGATGATATGCGGTGTTGCGGTTCAGCCCGCCATGCCGCTCCGTAAACTCGATCGATAGTTTAAATGCATCGTCGTAGCTGCCCTTAACTCGCACTACGCGCGCACCGTGAACGAGCATTTGTATCAGCTTAGCTTTGGGCGCGGCAGCCGGGACAAAGATAATAGCTTCCCTGTCCGTCGCCGCGCAAACCGCCGCCAACGCGGCAGCCGCATTTCCGGTTGAGGCTGTAACAATGCGTTTTTCGCCCAGACGGATCGCTTCCGCAACCACCAACTCCGATGCGCGATCCTTCAATGAACCGGAAGGATTCAGACCGTCATTCTTGATGAACAGATGCGACAGTCCAAGCTCCGCGCCCAGTTTGTCCGCTTTGAAAAACGGCGTGTTTCCCACAGGAAAATTCGGATGAAATTCCGATTCCACTGCGCACAGCAGAGACCAGTCGGGATACTTTATATCGAACCGCTTCTGAATCGCTTCATAGTCGAAAACAGCTTCGAGCACACCATGCAGCGGTTGCCCCGGTTGACAATGCTTGCCGCATTCCGGACAGAGATAGCGCACACTGTCGCGCTCGTATTTTTCCCCGCATTCGCAGCAGCGATAAAAAAACTCGGTCATCTCAGAGCCGTCCGCCAAGTTCCGCGATGAACGCCGCGTAAAACGCCGCCGCGTCCCGCAGATGTTCCACGGGACAGGCTTCGTTCGGCGCGTGCGCATAAACCTCGTTGCCCGGTCCCAGACCGATGCAAGTAATCCCGTGCATGCCCGCAATCGCCACCGCATTCGTGCTGAAGGTCCATTTATCCACTATCGCTTCCCGCCCCAACACCAGCTGATAGGCTTTGCGCGCCGCCGACAGGCTCGGCGCGTCTTCCGGTGTCGTCCAAGTCGGATAATATTTCTCCACCGGATAGCGCAGTCCCGTATAGCCCGCTTCGTTATACATCGGGACATCCACGACGGCATGCGGATAACCCGCCGCTTTCGCAGCTTCCTTCACTTCCGCCACCGCGCTGCCCTTCGTCTCGCCCGCCGTCAGCCTTCGGTCCAGCCAAATCGATGCTTCATCAGGCACAGCGCACTGAGAAGGTGAAGAAGAAAACACCTGTGTGACCGCGACCGTGCCTTTGCCTAAG
>JAHIZR010000470.1 GCA_018814465.1 bacterium
ATGACAGAAAAAACGATCGGTAATGTTGGAAACATCAGCGCGAAGAGTCATCGAAGCATCGCTCACGACCCGTTCACAAAACTCTTCTACTTCAAAGCGGACACCCTGCATAACGAGCCTCTTTGTTGAAGGAAAGAAAGTTTATCGCCATTGCCTGTACAAAGACTTTTTCATTTTGTCAGATAAATAGTTTGTCATCACCCCTAATATATTCTTGTCATTCTGAAGGTCGCAACTCACGAGTACTTCAACGGCACATTCTACTCGCGACCTGAAGAATCTCGGCCCACCTGTTGTGCTTACAATCTGCCTGCCGCCCGTGTCTTATCGCTGACTGCATCCCCCGTATTTACCGTAGTCGCCCGTTCGAATAAAATCACATGCGCTTCCTCTTCCGATTCCGGGCAATGCTCCACACCGTGCGGCACGCAGATCATCTCGCCCTCGTTCACCAGCACCTCGCCGTCGCGCAGCTTCATCTTCAACTGCCCCTTCACCACCAGAAACAGCTCGTCCTCATCTTCATGCGAATGCCAGACAAACTCCCCCTTCAACTTCGAAAACTTCACCTGAAACTCATTCACATCCGCCACAACATAGGGATGCTCCAGATCAAGAATTTTCGAAAAGGCTTCGGTGATGTTGATTTTGGAAAGCATAAACGTTGTTGCGAATCTAATGCGCAAAATAACAGAATAGAATAAACATTAACTACGCAGACGTAGCCCAAAACGATCGATAAAGCAATCTTGACACTCTACAATCTCTATAACGGCGGCATCATCGTCGGGGCCATCGACATATGCGTCTATTTGGGGATTAATGCATCGACGTTTGCAATGGTCACAAATATATACTTGATGCACATTATCGCAGTAGTAACACTTCGCAATGGAATTTGGAATCTCCCCAGAGATAAGAACCAGCTCCCTCTGACAGTTTGGACACCAGTCGATTCTATATTCAATCTGTTTTTCATTGAGTCTCTTTTCCTCGGCACGCATTTTATTGTATGCCTCTCGGAAATGCAGATTAAAATGGTGACGTACATCCGCTATTGCATCTTTAATTCCGGGTGAGTCACTGACAAGTTGCGCCAAGTCTTTCCCGAGCTCGTCCCGCATGAAAGGAATCAAAAAGTCAATTGTTTCGCCAACAATATTCTTGGCTTCGTCAATATCAAGAGAAACCCGCAGATGCTGAATTTCATTTCTCTTCTTCTGCATTCGTCTGCATACCATTACCCATTTAGGGTCGATCGCAACCTTGGCATGTTTCAATCGTTCGATTGCATCTAATAACGAAACCGTCGGGAGAGATTCAGTGTCATTTCTGTCCAATCTGTCAAGCTTGTCGATATTCGCGTAAATGAGTATATCATTGATGCGCGCAAGGCGTTCTTTCAGAATAAGTTCAACACCATGTGCAACAAGGAGTAACGCAAACTTATATTTTCTTGATGTCTTGGAATCAGAAATGAAGTAGTTCATTCCTTCGATAATTGAATCGACTCCGTTTTCGAGCAGATTGAAAGAGACGACATTCATCATAATTCCCTTTCTACGCCCCCGCCACCATGACTTTCCCCGCAGGTCTGTCTTTCACGTCGTATTTTTCCGCTTCAGCTAACAAAGCGGGGATGAGGTCGGCTTCATCGAGGCGGGCGATGATCTTGCCGTCTTTCATCAGCATGCCCTTGCCCTTGCCGCCGACAACCGCGAGATCGGCTTCGCGCGCTTCACCGGGGCCGTTTACGACACAGCCCATGACAGCGATGTGCAGCGGCTTGTCGATTTTGGCAACAGCTTTTTCCACGCGCTCGGTCAAATCGATCAGGTCGACTTCACAGCGTCCGCAGGAAGGACAACTCACCAGATTCACGCCTTTCGTCCTTAAGCCAAGCGACTTCAGAATCTCCCAGCCGACGCGCACCTCCTCAACCGGATCGGCGGTCAGTGAAACCCGCAGCGTCTCGCCGATGCCGTTATGCAGTAGATAACCGATCCCCATCGCCGACTTGATGATGCCCGTGCTGGGCGGTCCCGCTTCGGTCACACCCAAATGCAGCGGATAGTCGCAGGCTTCGCGCATCAGCGTGTAAGCTTCGATCATGCGCGGCACGTTCGAGGCCTTTAAGGACAAAACGATATTCTCGAAGCCTTCATCTTCCAGGAAACGGATATGTCTGAGCGCGGACTCGACCATCCCCTGCGGCGTGGGACCGCCGTACTTATCAACCAGATCGCGTTCCAGCGAACCGGCATTGACGCCGACGCGCATGGGAATCCCCGCTTCGATCGCGGCCTTGGTGACAACCTTCGCGCGCTGTTCGCCGCCCAAGTTCCCCGGATTGATACGAATCTTATCCACGCCCGCGTCAATCGCCTTCAGCGCGAGCTTGTAGTGGAAATGAATATCCGCCACGAGCGGGACGCGCATGTTCTTTTTGATCTCGGACAGCGCCGCCGCCGCTTCATCATCGGGCACCGCCACGCGCACGATCTCACAGCCCGCCTCCTCAAGACGATGAATCTGCTCGAGGGTGGCTTGCGCGTCGCGCGTATCGGTGGTGGTCATCGACTGAATGGCAATTGGATGATGGCCGCCGATGGTGACATCACCGATGCGGATCTCGCGGATTTGCTTGTTCCGAAAGCTCTTAGGCGTGAATTCGGGGAGGCATTTAGTGTTGCCGTTGCTTCCCGTTACGGGCAGTTCCTGCAAGTTGGTATCCGGTCTTGGATTAGAATTGGACTGATTTTATCTACTAAAAGAGTTTTATTAACACTAAATATACGAACAAACCCCCAAAAAGTCAACCTCTTGAAGCCGCTCCAATCTTTGTTTTTGTTGATTTTACTTGTCAATTCTGTCAATTCAAAACAGATTGCGACAAAGCTATATAGACTAAAACTGCTCAAGTCTTGTGAAGGTTCGTACTTGGGGTTTTAGGCAGGGAATTCTAAGATACAAGTTAACAAGAGCTAAAGTTGACGAGACAGGTCAGGAATAAAAAAGCGGAGTCCTTTCGAGAGGACTCCGCCGCGCGGAAGTGGTCCGTTTGGTCAGGAACGGATCAGAACATTAGTCTTTGCGAGAGCAGGAAGCCTCCTCCATAAGCCGAGTTCAGGAGACCATGCTGTGAAATGAAGCGCAGTTCAACCTCGTAATTGCTGAAATTCAGACCGCCGCCCAGTTCGAAGATCGGATCAAACCAGCCGTAGAGGCCGACGCTGGACCTTAGGAAACTCCAGTTGGTTGTCTCAAAGGCCGAAGAAACAGAGCTTTCCCACTCGAATTGATGCGAGGTGGTCTCGCGGGGAATCAGCAGCATCCGGCCGCCGAACTGCCATTTTGAGGGCGGATCATAGACCGACATCAGGTCGATTTCGGGAGTCAAAGCCAAAGAGTAGCTGCCGGAACCGTCCACCGTTTCGGATTCGGAGACAAAAACGCGATCCAGATAGCCGTCGTCGTCCAGTGAATCAATGGCAATTCCCGCGGCGTTAGCGCTGAGGTTCGCGGTTGTGACCTCATCGATCTGCCAGTTCACGAATCCGTAGATATTCTGGATGACCATGCCGACCTGCCAACGCTCATTCAGCGGCGTGGACAGACCAAGATCGAAACCCAATCCGCTGCCCGATGTGGATTGTACCGACTGGAAGCTTGCATCTCCTTGGATCAGCTCATCGGTAATCATCAGATTGCCAGTCGCATCTTCGGCGCGGTTCATGAAGACCCCCTGATAGAGATGCAGTCCGATTTCACCGCGCAGGTTCGGAAGCTGTTTAATGGGAAGGGCGCGGCTGTAACCGGCGCGATAGTCTCCCACCGCGTAGCTCAGCCCGGTCAGGTCCGAAAAGGTGTAATGGTTATCCATCTGCGAGCCGAGCAGAGCGATCTCGGCAATGTCTTTAGGCACATTCGCATAGCCGTCGCCGCGCATACCGACAGAGAAACTCCAGTCGCGGTAGCGTCCGCCCAGCACGGTGGCGCGCATGCGGGCGTCCGCAATCAATCCGTCAGCGGGAATGCGCCGCAGGATATCCTGCAGTTCGCCGGAATCCCAATAACTGTCTCCGGCGACTTGCGAATTCCAGAAACCGACCGAGAAGCTGTTATTGCGGACAGCGCCGTTGAAGCCGAATAGCTCGATTTCCCAGTCGTGATTCGTATAGTTTTGATCAAAGTCTCCGGCAAAACAGGCAATGGCAAGCAGGAATATTGAGATTATCAGAATGAGATTTTTCATCAGTTGTTTCCTCCGCTTTCGACCCGGTAGGTGACATGGGCGGTCGAAGAGTAAGTTACATAGTCGGAGCCATAGGCCGCGAGCGTATCCGCGCCGCTGCCGTTCAACTGGATATCCGACCGCACATAGAAGGGTGGATTCTCCAGCATATCGTACATCACATCCGGCAGTAGAATCGTGAGCTCGTCATAGCCCGGCGCCGTCACGCGTTCCTGCTGAATTACCGCTTGCGGCAGCTCCGCGGAAAACAGAGTGTCGACAGGCAAACCGGAATCTTCGATCAGGTTCATGGAATCGCGCGCAGCGATTAGTGTCAGCCAACCCGACACCGGCAGCGCATTCCAGACCTTGACATCGAGCCGCAGTTCCTGAATGTTTTCGATGGCATCGAAATCAACTTCTTCGATATCGCCGTGGATGGTGGATGGTTCGACGGTGAATTTCAGAGGAGCTTTCAGTTCGATGGTTCCCCGCACTGAGTTCGTATTGTAAACCGAGACTGCGCCATCCAGAGTGACGGTTCCTGTATAGCTGATGAGTTGCGGCAGCTGCGGTATCAGGCCGGAAAGTCCGGTGTAAAGTATGGTTGTGTCGCCATTGAAGGAAACGGTGGAACCGCGATTGACTGAACCTAACGGCGCTCCGTTCAGCGTCGAAGTCAGAGTAAAGTCAATCACGCCGTCAGCGGGCACATCACCCTCCAGATTCAGATAAAGATCCAATTCGGTGGGATGAATGCTCTCCCAGTCGTCGTCGTAATCTTCAACTTCGGCGGAATCGGGATCAATTGCGGTTTCCTGTTCATGCAAAACGCCGTTGAAGTACTTGAACTTGACATGCTCGGTGCGGAAATTCGTCGTGACATGCTGGTTCGATCCGCTGAAAGTTCTGGATGATTCTTCAGCCGGAATGATCGCTTCCAGACTGGCGTGAATCGGTTGGGGGATTGTGTTTTCCAGCAGCACGGTATGATCCGTAAGCTCAAAATCCTGTGTGATGGATTCAGACGGTTCCAGATAATACTCGACGACTATCGGTTCGCCATCGGGAGTCAGCACATCGGGAATGGTAATCCGCACCGAGTCGGCGATGCTCATCTGATTCGTGGCATTCAGGACCAGCACGCCTTCGTCGATAACTCCCACATGAATTACATGGCGCTGTTCCAAAGCCCATGTAGAGTCGGATCTGGTTGATTGCCGCTCAATCGGGCCTTCGTAATCATAAACGAGCAGCGTATCGACGGTGATTTCGACTTCGATACCTGCCGTGGAGTCGATCAGGAGCGTTTCCCCTCCGGTTACACTGCCGGAGATGGCAAGATACATCTCCGCGGAAAGACAGCGGTCAGCCAAATTAGTGGACGATTCGATTTCGCTGTTGGCATCAAGCGATTGACTATACAGATCGAGCGTATTATTGCGATGCGTCAGCCATTCGATTTGCACATTTTCGAATTCAAAACCAAGTTCATTGGCAACCAGCACCTCTGCCATTCCCGCCGTCGCGCAAGCCAACTCGAAATCCGCTTCGGCGGGGAAATCCACCGTAAGCTGAAAATCAAAGGCTGGAACATCGACTACGGTACCATGCCGGTTGGCCAGATTGGGATTGAGTTGCGCCAGCGGAATCGTTTTGGATTGCTGGATATCAGCCGTAACACGCAAACCCTCCAGAGTTGTTTCCAGATCATATTCAATCGGATCCATTTCGATTTCCTTGGCGGGATAGACTGGATCAATGGCTTGAATATGACTGAAGAAAAGCGCCGAATCCCCCGCGGACATGATAATCCCGGAGGTTTCGCCGTCAGGGAGGGTTTCGCCATCCGCCAGCTCCGACAATGAATAGGTCTTCTGTGATATCGGAACCGAGAATTCCGTATCCCAGGAGACCTCATTGGGCAGCTTGGGCAGTGCGCAGCCGAAGAGAATCAGCACCGCGAGCGCGAAGCACAAGTAGGCTGCATGCTTTGAAAACAGTATGTTCATACTTATCAACCTGATGTTGAATATACGCCGCCTTTTCGAAAGATGCGTCAATTCCGGCGGCGCGAAAGCAATTTAAATCAGACAATAACAGGAATTGCCAGCAAGCAGTAGGGCAACCATTGTGCCTGACAAAAATGAACTTCATCGAATCTAACGGTTGTTATTCATTTTCAAGACTGGTATCTTAATAAGCGACGTAAAAAGCAGGATTTGTTATGATAAATTACATCTGGATGGGATTGATTCTCATCGGCGTGATCGTAGCCGCATTCACAGGACGGATGGAGCAATTGACGGAAGCGGCGTTCGATTCAGCGAAGCTGGCGGTGGAATTGGCCATCGGACTGATCGGCATCATGGCGTTGTGGCTGGGCTTGATGAGGCTTGCCGAAGCCTCCGGTTTGGTGAAGTTCATCGCCAGACTGGTGCGGCCGCTCATGGTGCGGCTGTTTCCCGAAGTGCCAGCCGATCATCCGGCCATGGGTTCGATGATCGCGAATATCGCCGCGAATATCCTCGGGCTGGGAAACTCCGCAACGGCGCTCGGACTCAAAGCCATGCAGGATCTGGAGACGCTGAATAAAAAAGCCGGCACCGCAACGAATTCGATGGTGACGTTTCTCGCGATCAATACGACTTCGGTGACTTTGATTCCAGCCACGGTCATCGGATTGCGCGCGTCGGCGGGATCGACAGAGCCGACCTCGATTATCGGAACGACAATCATTGCCACGATCTGCTCGACAGTTGTCGGAGTGACGGCGGCGAAACTCTTGCAGAAGCGCAAAGCCTACCGGATTCAGGAGGAGAGCGATGAGTGAGTTTCTCTCCAATGCGGCAAACGCTGCGTCGACCTGGGCGATTCCGATTATCTTCTTGATTATTGTCGGTGCTGCCGCGATCAAGAAAGTGAAAGTCTATGAGGTCTTCGTGGAAGGGGCAAAGGAAGGTTTTAACGTCGGCGTGAAGATTATTCCGTATCTGGTGGCGATCTTGGCGGCGATTGCGGTTTTTCGCGGATCGGGCGCGCTCGATTGGTCAATCTCAATCCTAAGGCCGCTTCTGGAGCCGATGGGTGTACCGCCCGAAGTCCTGCCGATGGCGCTCATGCGGCCTTTATCGGGATCGGGAGCTTTGGGCGTGATGACGGAAGGACTGGAAACCTACGGGCCGGACAGCCTGATCGGAAACATGCTTTCGACCATGATGGGATCGACCGAGACGACGTTCTATGTATTAGCTGTATATTTCGGGTCGGTGGGAATTCGCCGCGCGCGTCATGCGTTGCCCGCCTGTCTGATCGGGGATTTCGCAGGCATTGTGTCCGCGATATTTATCTGTAAACTTGTTTTCTAAATAAAACTTGAACTATCATGACTAAACATTTTTCTTTACTGTTTTGGGCTGTTCTCTTCTTCGGCGGATCGCTAATCGCTGGAGAAGTTGCCGTGCAGAAGTGGCTCTATATCGGTCCGCTGCCTATACAAAAGGTGGCATTTGCGGATTCGGTGCCGACAGCGGAACAGATTCTGATACAGCGCTATCTCACGAAAGAGCGTTACTGGCCGATGGAGCGAGACTATATCAGTTGGATGCGGGATGAACGAGCCAACTGGTCGATCGAGCAGGACAGTATTCTTGCCTTTGCCGATCCGTCAAGCGGTGAGTTTATCGGTTATGCCGCTGCCTACCTGACAACCGATCGCTGGCAGGAACTGACTATTAAAGCCAGATCAACCCGACCGATATTGCTGTATATCGAAGGGGAAGAAGCGGGAAAATGCGCAAAGGCCAATGAGCAGGGAGTCTACGAGATCAGCGCCGACTACACGGCTCACACTGGAAAACATACTCTGATTTTCAAGACCGTCGATGCGGATACTCTGAGCGGCGAATGGACGTTGTCGGCGCGCGCCGCAGTGGAGGAGGGGTGTGAGGGCACGGTTGCATGGGATGTTGCTCCCGCGCGCGCTCCGGCCTATTACGGTGATTATGCGATGTTCGAGCAATTGACCAGACCGGCCATTTCCAGCGACGGGAAATACGTGGCGGTACTGCGCTCAAAACGAGACGATGAGTATAAGAAACATTCCTGGATCGAGATTGTCGAAGCCGCTGCGGGCCGCCATGTTGAAACGCTTCAGATGGAAACCTCGCTCAGCAATCCGCAGTTTCTTGAAGTTGATCCGATGCTGACGTTTACAACGGTGAAAGACGGTAAAACCACAATGTGGATGTATGCGATCGAATCACGTGAATTGACCAAACTGCTTGAAGATGTTGAGGGATTCCAGCGCGCGCAAGTGACATCGAGTCGCCGTTTCGTTTATTACGAAGTGGAAGAGGAGAACTCGGATGACGACGCGACGTATACTCTCTATCAGAGAATTTCCGACAAGGTCACCGACTACAACGAGCACAAACGGCTGTACGTGAAATCGCTCGCGGATGGCAGCGTGCGACCGGTTACGGAACCCGGCAGCTATGATCTGTTCAACTGGAAGCTTTCACCCCGCCGTAATGAGCAGATATTTATGGTCCGCAGTCTGCAAAAAACCGTGCGTCCCTACTCGGATTATGAATTCTGGGTGTTTGATGCGGCGAGCGGCAATGGAAGGTTGCTGGAAACCCGGCCGAATATCGAATACCCTGTTTGCCTGACCTGGATTTCGGACAACGAAATCGCCTATGCATTCGGTTCGCATGATGCCGATCCGGCGGACACGGTTTTTCATAATGCAAGCAATCTCAATCTTTATGTGCTGAATTTCAATGAAGGCAAAAGCCGAAATCTCACCGCGCATGAGAATTTCGCGGTGGCTGATGAAGACGGTCATCAGCGGATTTATTGGAATCCAAAGGATAAGATGATCTGGTTTCAGGCGGTGGTCGGCGGTCATCGCCAGATGATGAAGATTGCCCCTTCGGGCGAGCGGCTGCAGCCGGCGATCAAAACGCGACATGATTACATAGATTATCCATCACTGTCAGCCGATGGCACAACGATCACTTACCTCGCGTCATCGAGTACGCATTGGGAGATGCTTTACTCCCAGAATACTAAAGGCGGAACGGAGCAGCGGATACTGGACATAAATCAGGACCTGTACGGGAAGGTTGTCTTTGGCAATGTGCAGGAGTGGGATTTTGTGAATGAGGATGGATTACTGATTGACGGCTGGCTGCATACTCCGGCGAATTTCTCTATGGATAAACAATGGCCGCTGATCGTATACTTTTACGGCGGTGTGAGTCCGCGCGATATTCGCTTTTATTTCACTTATCAGTGGTGGCTGGCGAACGGCTATTGCGTCTATGTCCTGAATCCCGTCGGCTGTGCCGGCTACGGGCAGGAGTTCGCCGACCTGCATGCCAACGACTGGGGCTTGCTGGCGACACGGGATGTCATTGAAGGGACGACGAAGATTCTGGAGGCGAAGCCGTTTCTTGACCGGGAAAGAGTGGGAGCCTATGGCGGCAGCTACGGTGGTTTCGTGACATTGGATCTGGTTTCGCGAACCGATTTATTTGCCGCCGCCGCCGATATGTACGGCATCAGCAATATCACGAGCTATTTCGGCGGCGGGACATGGGGCCACTGGTACAGCGAGATCGCCTCGCCGGGCAGTTTCCCGTGGAGCGACCGCGATATTTATGTTGATCGGTCTCCGCTTTATAACGCTGATAAGATTCATACGCCGCTGCTTCTCTTGCACGGTGACGCCGATGATAACGTGCCGCCGGTGGAATCCGATCAGATGTTCGCGGCCTTGCAGCTCTTGGGTCAGGACGTTGTCTATGCGAAGTTTCACGGCGAAGGGCACGGCATCGTCGGGAAGTTCGAGAACTATATCGAACATCGCGAAATGATGCTGGAATGGTTTGATAAGTATTTAAAGGATCAGCCTGAGGCTTGGGAAGCCCGGCTCGAAAAAGAAAAATAGTTACAACGGAAAAGATCCAAACAAAAACCCCCGCGAGATACTCGCGGGGGTTTTGCTATGAATCGCCGAGGGTCCCGTTTTCAAGGTTCCTCGAAACTTACATATAGTTACTTCAGCAGCATCATCTTGTGAATGCCGTTGAATTCGCCGGCCGTCATCTTGACAAGGTACATTCCCGAAGGCAGCGCATCGGCAGTGTACATGATCTTGTAGCGACCTGCC
>JAHIZR010000471.1 GCA_018814465.1 bacterium
ATTTCCCTGTAAGAGTGGCCACGATCAACGGATCAATGAGAAATGAAACTCAGATCGCTTCTGCGAATCGAATCGCCGATCTCGCGTACTACTCGAAGTTCAATGAAATAGAATGGAATAGCAACGATGCCGGGCGCAAGGACGACAAGCAAAGCTCTCTGGCTGCATCGCTCGCGCTATGCAAAAAAATTGAACGGCGCGCGCAAAGACTCTCGATGTCGGTCGATCGAACCGGTTATACCGTCGAACAGCCTGAGTGGCAGGAGGCAATCCCCGTCATCGGCACGCCTTTGATTGCAGCGGATTCCGCATTATTGCTTGATATGGAGTCAAAACAAGTAGAGATGCTGAATAGCAGTTTTGAGATTGTTTCCGATGATCGCTCAACTGTCCCGTCATGGTCCCCTTCAACGAGGAATTCAGCTGAATGGATCAAATTAGACACGCTTAAAGCGAAATCAGGTCGGTATTCCCTGCTGTTTGAAGCGGATACTCTGCTTCGTTCCGGAGGACTCTATCAGATAATTGAAGTCGAACCCTTTCAATATCTGAATCTGAAGCTGTGGTACCAAGCCGTGGACTTTCAGGGAATGCTGTGGGTGCGGGCGCAGGAAGCGAATACTCGCGAACCGATCGACGCTCTCATGCAGGTAAAGAGACTTGACAACACAAGTGAATGGACAGCTATTGATTTGAGGTTTAGCACTTTCGGAATGAACAGGATTCGTCTGATTGTCGGCATTAGTAAAATGCGTTCAGGCCAAGTATGGCTTGACGATCTTGAGATCACACATGCGTTTCCTGAAAACATAATCCGCCGCCCTGATACGCCGCTTCACCTCTTTTTGGAGCCGGCACATGAACTGTTGGAAGAAGGCGCGGATTATTCGGTCATGGAAACCTATTCTACTGCCTATGATCATTTTGTCCGGTCTCCCGAGTTTCGCATAGCGGAAAACGATCGGTTAAAGGCGGGTGATAAACTTGAACTGAACTGGGGCTGTGGGGTAAGGTTTCAGCAGCATCGCAAGACGGTCTGCTTCAGTCTGCGCGAACCGCTTACGGAATACACGGATCGGTTGCGCGCAGTCGAACAGTTTTTGAGACCGGACGCTTACAACATACATATTGACGAGGTCAGCTATGCCGGGTATGACAGTCTATGTCGCGGCAGCGGGAAGTCTCCGGCACAGTTAGTGGGAGAGTATTGTCACGCGATGTACGACAGCATCCGGATTGTGAAGCCTGCTTCACAGGTGCGCATCTACGGCGATCCGTTCGATATCTATGTTCACGACGTGCGGGCGCATCCTGTGGAGTATCGTCCCTGGACAGCCGGTGAACACGGACAATCCTCTCTGTCATTTCTGCCGCGCGACATTCAAATCATGGCCATGCCGAACTACTCTCAAAACTTCGATTCCTCATTCACCTTTTTCGAGCGGTCTGGTTTTAAAGCTGTCGTTGCGCTGATGCTGGACATCGATATCTCTCAGTCTGATAGACACATGATGACAGGACGACGGCATGATAACTGTGTCGGGCTGCAGGTTTATGGATGGCATCTGAACTCTTTTGAGGTACTCCCCGTCCTTTCTTATCTTGCGTGGAACATGAAGCCGGCAATGATCGCCTATTCTCCGCTGGTCGGCGACTCATCCATCATTTTTCGAGTGGATGCTTGGAGCCACTCCCTTAATAATGATTCCTCGACCTTGCTTGATTCCGTATTGCTTCAGTATTCAACCGCGGACTCTGCTGATTTGAAGTCGATAAACATGACGAACGCGGGCGCGAATCGTTACTCTTGCCTGTTGAAGCTTGCCGGGAACTCCAATGATGCGATCAGCTATCGTTTTCTTGCCTTTGACCGCCGGGAGTTGCGTTCCGCGTCGCCGCCGCCTGAGTTCATGCCGTACACTTTTCGAGTTGTACCTGAATGAGCAGCAATAAAAAATCCGGGAACAACCCGGATTTCTTTTAAAACAACGATCATCTATCTCTTGCGTCCCCCCTGTCCGCTGCCGATATCCCTGCCGATCGCATCGATCTGATTTTGCAGACAGCCCTTGCAGGCATCCGACGTCTCGTTCAGACACGCTTTCTCGGGATAAACATCATAGAGAATCCGGTACTTCTCCGGAGTCAGGTTCGGCATCACGACATTTGCGCCGCGCATCAGACCGTTGATTCTTCCTGTTTCCTTGCTGACCGTCGCTAAGGCCGTCGTGCTGGGGATATTCGAATCAGGGCGAACGATACGAGTCAGCGCCACGACTTTGCAGGTTAATTCCTCTGTGCCGGGAACCTGATCGCGGGGATCGATGTCGGAGGCGATCTCACCGGAACCCAGCGGTGTTTCAGGATGAGCGATATAGGGACCGACTCCGATCATATCCAGATCAAGTTTACGGAACATGTCGATATCACGCGCGAGCATGGCATAGCTTTGTCCCGGAATGCCGATCATGACTCCGCCGCCCGTTTCGTAACCAAGACTGCGCAGCAGGTTCAGAATCTCGAAACGATTTCGCCATTTTGAATTCGCCCCGCCGGGATGAATTCTATCATAGAGCAGCGGATCGGAAGTTTCGAAACGAATCAGATAACGGTCTGCTCCTGCTTCGCGCCACGCGGCGATGTCTTCCCGCGGTCGCTCGCCCATAGACAAGGTAACCGCAAGTTCTGTCTCCTGCTTGATCGCGCGAATGATATCCGACAGCCATTCCTGCTTGACACCGTAATCCTCACCTGACTGCATTACGACGGTTCCGTAGCCGAGCTTCACAGCTTCGGCAACGCACTCCATGATTTCCTCTTTAGACATCCGGTAGCGAATGACTTCGGAATTCGGAGCGCGAATCCCGCAGTAGGCGCAGGTTCTTGCGCAGTGATTGGAGATTTCGATCAGGCCGCGCAAATGGACTTCGTCGCCGACGTGCTTTTTTCGAGTCTCGTCGGCGGCAGTCCAAAGCTCTTTCAGCTTTTCGGAATCGGTCTCCCGCAGCCAGTATTCGAGTTCATAAATCGTAATATCAGCGGTCAGCAATTTGCAACTCCCGATGCTTCTTAAAGACGTCGAGTGCTGCCGGAAACGGTTCCAGCGCGCGCTCAAAAATGCCCAGGCTATAGGCTATCGTTAATCCATAATTCGTGATCGGAACTCCGGCCTGCTTGCAGTAGAGCAGCCGGTTCAGCATTTCGCGGCGATTCAGCGAACAGGCTCCGCAATGAATTACGAGTTTGAATTCCTGCAAATCGGCGGGGAAATCATGTCCCTGCACGGTTGTGAAACTCAGCTTGCCTCCGACATACTGCGTTAGCCAGCGCGGGATTTTCACTCTGCCGAGATCTTCGCCGATGGGATGATGCGAACAGGCTTCGGAGACTAAAATCCGGTCGCCCGGCTTTAGTTTCTCAATTGCCATCGTGCCTTCAGTCTGCGTGACCAAGTCACCCTTGAAACGGGAGAATAAAATCGAAAAGCTGGTCAGCGGAACCTCAGGCGGTGTATCAGCGGCAACCTTCAGAAATGCCTGCGAATCGGTCACGACCAGCTTCGGCGGAGTTTTCAGCCGCTCCAGCGCGCTGCGCAACTCACGCTCTTTAACCACCATACACATCGCGTCCGCATCGAGCAGATCCCGAATCGCCTGCACCTGCGGCATGATCAGTCTGCCGCGAGGCGCTTCTTTATCGATCGGCACAACCAGTACGGCAAGTTCGCCCGAGCCGACCAAGTCGCTCACAATCGCCGGATTGTCCAGGAATTCACTCGGCGCAGCCTTTAAAAGCACTGAGCGAAAATCCAAAATCCCCTGTCCTGCTTTCGCGCTGGTTTGCACAACGGAAATCTTCTGGTTGATCAGCCTGGTTCTCAATTCAGGCTTGATGGAATAGGTATCAATCTTATTGAATACGGCAATAACCGGAACCTCGCGCTTGCGAAGCTCGTCCACCAAGCCCTCTTCGTACCCCCCCCATTCTCCGTCAGTCACAATCACACCGAGATCGGTTCGATCAATGGCGCTGCGCGTTTTTGACACCCGCAGTTCGCCCAGCGTTCCTTCATCGTCGATTCCGGCAGTATCAATGAAAAGCACCGGACCCAATGGAAGCAGCTCCATCGGCTTCTCAACCGGATCAGTCGTCGTCCCTGCCATCTCCGAGACAATCGAAACATCCTGCCGGGTAATCGCATTCAGCAAACTCGACTTGCCGACGTTGCGCCGCCCGTAGATTCCAATATGCAGTCTTAGACTCTTCGGTGCTCTCATCGCTCTGCCCGATCCGGAATACCCGGAGTACCCAGCCTCGTCACTGCTTCCGCAGAGGTAAGCTGTTCGAACTCGGATTCACTCATCAGTTTGCGTTCAATAACGATTTCCCGGACGGTTTTACCTGTGTTCATGGCAGCTTGCGCGATTTCAGATGACTTTGTGTAACCGAGTTTCGGCAGCAAGGCGGTCGCGACAGCCGTAGAGTTCTCTAACAATTGACGGCAGCGGTCTTCATTTGCCGTTATCCCGCTTACACATTTCTCAGATAAAATATAGGCTGCATTCGCGAGAAGGTCAATAGTCCGCAGTAAACAATCTGAAATCAATGGCAGAAAAGGATTAAGCTCGAAACTACCCAGAGCACAGGCTTGCGTCAGCGCGGCATCGTTACCAATCGCCATCATTCCCGCCTGCGTGACTGCTTCGGGTATGACCGGATTGATTTTCCCCGGCATAATCGAAGAGCCTGCCTGCATCGCGGGCAGATTGATTTCACCAAGACCCCCCCGCGGACCCGAGGACATCAGCCGCAAATCTCCGGAAATCTTAATCAGGTTAACCGCACAGGTTTTGAGCAAGCCGGACACTTCTACATAGACATCGGCATTTTGCGTATTGTCCACAAGATTCTCGGCTCTGGCAAAACCAATGCCCGTCAAATCTCGCAGCGCTTCAACAACACG
>JAHIZR010000472.1 GCA_018814465.1 bacterium
CCAATCCGGAGTCCGAATGCCGTAAACGAATTTATTCACCAGCAGGAAATCACCCACCAACAGCGTATTTTCCATCGATCCGGTAGGAATGCGAAACGCTTCGACCGTAGTGACTCGGATGAAGAAAACCATAATGACGAGCGTGAACAGAAAAGACGTCCAGTCGCGAAAGCCGGTGCGATGATGGCGAGTGACCACGGGAGATGGCTGCTCGGACAGGGTTTTATTCCGGGTGGTATCCAATACTTTTATTCCAATGTGATAGATAAGGAATTATTCAGCTTTCAGGATCGCGAGAAACGCTTCCTGCGGGATTTCAACGTTCCCCACAGATTTCATACGCTTTTTGCCTGCCTTTTGTTTCTCAAGCAGCTTCTTTTTGCGGGTAACATCGCCGCCGTAGCATTTAGCCAACACATTCTTCCGCATGGCGCGTACGGTGGAACGGGCGATAATTCGGGAACCGATGGATGCTTGAATGGCCACCTCAAACATTTGCCGGGGAATCAAACCCGCCAACCGGTCGCAAACTCGGCGGCCCCAGTCGTATGCCTTATCCGAGTGAACGATCACCGACAGCGCGTCAACGACCTCGCCGTTAACGAGAATGTCGAGCTTTGTCAGTTTGCTCTCGCGGTATTCCAGCAGTTCGTAGTCAAATGAAGCATAGCCACGCGTCATGCTTTTCAGCCGGTCATAAAAATCGAAGATAATCTCGGCCAGAGGAAGTTCATAATGCAGATTACAGCGATCCGTGTCGAGGTATTCGGTGTTGATGTAGATTCCCCTCTGCTCGATGCAGAGCTTCATGATCGCTCCGATATACTCCTCGGGAGTAATAATCGATGCTCTCACGAACGGCTCTTCCATGTGATCAACCGTCCCTTGATCCGGAAGCAGCACGGGATTGTCGACAATTTCAACCTTCCCATCCTGTTTGATCGCCTTATACTCGACCGAAGGAACCGTACAGACCAGATTCAAACCGTATTCGCGCTCCAGTCTCTCCTGCACAACCTCGAAGTGCAGCATGCCCAAAAAGCCAGTCCGAAAACCGAATCCCAGCGCGACAGATGATTCCGGTTGATAAATCAGCGACGAGTCATTCAGAGCGAGCTTTCCGAGCGAGTCCCGCAGGAGTTCATAATCATCATTGTCTTGCGGATAAACGCCCGCGAATACCATCGGCTTGACTTCCCGGTAACCGGGCAGCGCTTGAGGCGCGGGATGATCCAAATCAAGAATCGTATCTCCGACACGGATATCACGGACTTCCCGGCAGCCTGTAACGACATAGCCGACATCCCCCGCGACCAGTTCACTCCGTTTAATCTGGCTCATTTGCAGAATCCCGACTTCGCCGACTTCGCTCTTCTTACCGGTAGCCGCGAACCTGATTCGCTGTCCGGCCCGCATCCTGCCGTCTATGACGCGCACATGCGCGATCGCCCCGCGATAGCTTTCGTAAGCGGAATCGAATATCAATGCCCGCAGAGGATCCTCAGCTTTTCCCGCGGGCGGCGGGACGCGCTCAACGATGGCGGACAGCAGCGCCTCCACACCCTCGCCCGTCTTTGCGCTGACTTTCAGGATTTCGTCATCCAGCACTCCGATTAAATCTGAAATCTGGTGCGATACTTCCGGAACCCGCGCGACCGGAAGATCGATTTTATTCAGCACCGGAATGATTTCCAGATTCGCATCCAATGCCAAATAGAGATTCGACAGCGTCTGCGCCTCCAATCCCTGCGTCGCGTCTACAACCAGTAATGCTCCCTCGCACGCCCGCAGACTGCGTGAGACTTCATAGGTGAAATCAACATGTCCCGGCGTATCGATCAAATTCAAAACATACTCATTCCCGTCGGAATGAGTATGCTTCATCGTAATCGGATGCATCTTGATGGTAATGCCGCGTTCCCGTTCGAGATCCATCGAATCGAGCACCTGCTGACTCATCTTCCGCGCATCTAGTGTTTTTGTCTGTTCAAGGAGTCGATCAGCGAGCGTTGATTTTCCGTGATCGATATGTGCTATGATGCAGAAATTTCTGACCCGGTCGGACACTTAGTTTTTCGCCTCCCCGGACAGGATTGGACTGGGATCGACTCGCAAGGGCATAACAAGCCACATAATCAAATACAGCAGGATTCCGGTGCCTCCCGAGAACGCCAGCAGAATGAAGATAATCCTGATAATCGTCGGATCAACCCTGAAATATTCGCCGAGCCCGGAGCAGACGCCCGCAATCTTACGTTCGTGCTCCAAGCGATACATTCTGCGCGGACTTGAATCATCCATTTCCTTCTCCGTATGATAGTTTGCAGAGGCCGTCTGTTCACTCTGGGGAACCGCGCCTTCGGTTGCCATAAAGTCTCCCGCTTTCATGGAAGGCTCGCGCTTCCATACAATCAGTATGATTCCGGCCGCGATTAAAAGAAGCGGGCCGATGCTCTTAAAACTGACGAATGGGAGCGAGAATGGCATCGAGAACGGCATCACCATCGCCGTTAGTACAATCAGACCTACAACAATCAGCAGTACGCCTAATAGTTTTCGTCCGCTCACTCGCTCCCCGCCGCTTACAGCCTGCGGAATCGCTCCCTTATAAGTATCGATCGGGATAATAATCCACGAGATCAGATACAACACGATTCCCGGCGCGACTCCTGAAATGAGTGTCAATCCGACACAGAGTACCCGCACGAGAACGGGGTCAATATCCAGATAATCAGCCAGACCGCCGCAAACGCCTCCGAAGACCTTGTCCTTGGAAGATCTTGTCAGCCGCTTTGTGGATTCATTGTACGTATGCTCCATTCCACTCTCCTTAAATCGGAAGAATCTCCAGAATAGTCCAGTTCAGTGTGCCGGCGGGAATTTCGATTTCCACAGTCTCACCGACTTTTCTGCCCATCAGTCCTTGTCCCACTGGCGAGGTATGGCTGATGCGTCCAATCGTCGGATCGGCTTCGGCAACTGATACAATGGTAAACTCCCGGTCGGTCTTCTTTTTTTCGTCTCGAATCCGGACCCGGGTGAGCAGGCGAACCTGGTCTGTGTTGACTTTTGAGGCGTCCATCAGCACAGAAGAATCCAGCATCGCCTGAAGTTTGTGGATCTTCGCGTCGATCCGCGCCAACTCCTCCTTCGCTGCATGATACTCGGCATTCTCCGAGAGATCTCCATGCTCACGGGCGGTTTGCAGTTGCATCACCATCTGCGGCCGCTTCACCAGCTTCCACTCGTGCAATTCATCCTGAAGCCGGTTGATGCCGTCACTAGTTAGATATTGCATTTCCAAATAAAACGTTCCTTCTATTCTCTAAAATAATCTTCCAAACCTCTCACGACCGCGTTGGCCATTCTCGAAAGAAACTCCTCATTCATCAGCAGTCGCTCTTCCCGCGGATGCATCAGATAGGCGGCTTCGATCAGAACCGCCGGGAATTCGGTCGGTCGCGCGACCGCGAAATTCGCGTCCCAGAGTCCATCATCACGAAGTCCGCCCGCTTTTAAAAGATGCCCGTGTATGCTCTCTGCGGCATTGCGGCTTAAGCTCTGGTAATAATACGTTCCCGTGCCGCTGCGGGTACTCGGATCAATGCCGTCCGGCAGCGCGTTTCCATGCAGACTCACAAAACAGTCCGCGTGAACTCCTCGCGCAATCTCGATGCGGTCATAGAGACTCTTTGCTTCGTCATATTCGCGCGTCAATACTACAATCGCGCCCTTGTGTTCAAGCGCGCTTGCCAGCAGCTTCGCCCAGCGCAGCGTGATATCCTTCTCCTTATTCCCCAGCGGTCCGATGGCTCCGTCGAACTCGCCTCCATGCCCGGCATCAACCACGATGATTTTTCTCTTCAGCTGCTTGTCGCGGGCTTCGAACGGTTGTCGAACGGAAATCTCAAACTGCCCGTTCACGAAATCAATGTGATAGCCGCGTGTGACCGGAGCGTTCAACCGCAGACTCAGCAGTAATCCGTCCGGTTCCTGATGCCAAACGATATCCTCGACAAAGCGGTCATTAATATCAAACTGAATGCGGTCAATTCGCGAGACCGCGTTGTACAGCAGGACATCGAGTGTTCGATGATCAGGCGTCAATTCCGCTCGCCAGATTGCCGCGGCGCTTAGCTCAAAACGGCAAACCGACCAATCTTCCAGAACCTCACAAACCCCGTCCCCGAGGAAGCTCTGTTCTACCGTTGTATCTTTTGTGAACGCAACGAACCGCGTTTCAATGACCGCCGTGGATGTTCCGAGTTCGATTGTCAAAAACTCCCCCTCAGATCCGGTCGCCCGGAGCCTGTTTCCCACGGGCGGGAATAAATAGTAGCTGCCCTCGGCTGTGGTGCGAATGTGACTATGCGGGGCAATGACCTCAACGACTGCCGGCAGCATGGCATTCATCGAATCGGTTGTTTCAACTTCCCTATCCTCAGCAATCTGATAAGGGAAAGTCAGCGCTACGCTGTCCCCTTGCTGTATTAGATTGAGTTCCCAGGATTTGGTTTCATTACCCTTACGGAGGGGCAGGAATGCTAAGAAAGCTCCATAGTCATCTATTGCGACTCGATGTCCATTGATTTTCAATAATCCTTCCGGCGGCACAACGTTTCCCAACACGAAAGTAGAATCGAATCCTGAATCGTAAATAAATGTATCTTGTGGGCTTACGATTCTTGGATAGATTAGACTGATCTCAGCCGATTCAACGTTGCCAAAACAGATCAGCAAGGCAATTATCGTGAAAATCCGGCAGGTTCTCATTGCGCTTCCACCACCAGACGAATCCCCTCAAGTACCAAGTTCGGCTCAATCTGTTCAATAGTCGCACTTTGGGTTTTCAACAATCCGGAGAATCCTCCAGTGGCAATAACCTTTGTTTTGCACCTCAAACTCTCCTGAATGCGCCGCACGATTCCATCGATCATTTCGATTGAACCGTATAAAACTCCCGATTGTATGCTCTCCACCGTTGATTTGCCGATGACATTGCTGGGAAACTGCAACTCCACTCGCGGCAGAGCATCAGTCATTCTGTGCAGGCTGTCGGCGGCAGTATTCAGCCCCGGAGCGATCAATCCGCCCAAATAAGTTCCATTCTGATCGATAACATCGAATACCGTGGCGGTTCCCAGATCGATAACAATCAGCGGACCACCGAACTTGCTGAATCCCGCGATCGCGCTGCAAATTCTATCCGCGCCGACCGCATGCGGCGGAGCGTAGTCAATAATCATTTTGGGAACCGTGTTGACGGATACGATCACTGGCTCGGAGGTAAAACGCTTTCGCGCAACCTCTCGATAGAGTTCCGTCAGACGCGGAACCACGGAAGAGATGCCGACTTGTTCAATCTCCTTAGAGGAGACATCCACCGCATGCAGACAGGATTCGATCAAGATCCAGAGTTCATCAGCAGTCCGATTCGGCTTGGAAGACAGCCGCCAATCGTGCAGCAGATTCTCGCCCTTAAAAAGACCGACGGCGGTATGGGTGTTGCCCACATCGATGGCCAACAGCAGCTTAGTCAATGTAAAATGTCTCCACTGAAGAATTCATGAACCACTCCATTCTGATCCCGAAGCAGAAGCTGGCCGCTTGTTCCGATGCCTCCGAAAGTCCCGGAGATCTCGGCTCCGCGTTCCATGCGCGTGATTGCTGTTCCGATCGGGGGACCTAACTCCAGCCAAGCTTTGCGAATCGAATCAGTGTCTCCGTCCCTGAGCGAATCATAGAGCGGCTCCCACTCGTTGATGATGTCTGCCAGCAAAGGCTCACGCGGGGTGATCGTTCCGGTTTCGGCAAATAAAGTGGTGCCGAATGCTCTTGCTGATTCTGAAAGTTCGCGCAGGTCGGCATTCACATTGATTCCGACTCCCACTATGGTAACTGTTGTGTCGCCTGAAGTGAATCTTTCGGCAAGAATTCCGGCAAGTTTCCGGCCATTCAATAAAACGTCATTCGGCCATTTAAGGCGTATTTCATGGTCGTTGCCGAGTCTGTTCAGCAGCGCTTTTGCCAGCGAAATAGCGGGGAGCATCTGATGAAATCCGGCTCTATTCTCTTCGCGGGAAGAAACAATGGACACGGAGAACAGCAGTGATTTGCCCGGCACATCATCCCACTCTCGGGCAAATCGGCCGCGACCGCTTATCTGATGCTCGGCGATCACGACGGCTCCGTTCAGAGTAAACTCATTCCAATGCACGGTAAGCCAGCGGTTCGTCGAATCGATCTCCGTAAAATAACGAAGCTGCCGTCCGAAGCGGCGAGTCTTCAGATGTCTTGCGAATAATTGAGGGTCCCAACTCATAGCTGTTCCCGGTATTCGCCCCACACGTCGCGCAGCGCGTCCGAAACCTCACCCAACGTCGCGTACTCGCTCACGGCTCGAATGATCGGCGGCATCATATTAGCGCTTGTCGTTGCGGCTTTTTTCAGATCCGCGAGCGCCGCATCGACTGCTTTATTGTCTCGCCGCACGCGCAGTTCGTTCAGCTTGCGTTTCTGCTTCTCTTCGAGCGCCGCATCAACTTTTAGAATCGGAGGAGACGTCTCCCCCGTCTCGGCGAATTTGTTCACCCCCACGATAACACGGTCATTTGATTCAATTTCTCTTTGATAGCGATAGGATTCCGCGGCGATTTCCTCCTGGAAGAAACGCTTCTCGATTGCCGCTACCGCCCCGCCCATTCTGTCAATCTTCTCTATATAGTCCCAGACACCCTGTTCGATACGATTAGTCAATGCTTCCACATAATAGCTGCCGCCCAAAGGATCGACCGTATCGGCGACTCCCGACTCATAAGCGATAATCTGCTGCGTTCTTAAGGCCAATCGCGCTGATGCTTCCGTCGGCAAACCCAGCGCTTCATCCATCGCATTTGTGTGCAGCGACTGCGTGCCTCCCATAACAGCGGCCAAAGCTTGAATCGTCACGCGGACTGCATTGTTATTGGGCTGCTGAGCTGTTAGCGTGCATCCCGCCGTCTGCGTATGAAAGCGCAGCATCATCGAGCGCTCATTCTTGGCGACAAAGCGTTCTTTCATCAGCTTCGCCCAGATTCTTCTTGAAGCTCGGAATTTCGCGGCTTCTTCAAGAAAGTTGTTGTGACAGCCCCAGAAGAACGCCAGTCGCGGGGCGAACTCGTCTATTTTCAGACCGGCTTCCAGCGCGGACTCGACGTAGGCAATCGCATCGGCAAAGGTAAACGCGAGTTCCTGAATCGCATTGGATCCCGCTTCGCGAATATGATAACCCGAAATCGAAATCGTATTCCATTGCGGCAGATGATCGCGGCAATAAGCGATGACATCCGTCACCAGTCGCATGGATTCGCGGGGCGGATAAATGTAAGTTCCGCGCGCGATATACTCTTTCAGAATATCATTCTGCACGGTGCCGGATAGCTTCTCCTGCGCAATACCTCTTTGCTTTGCCGTGCTGATATAGAGCGCCATTAAGATCGGCGCGGTCGAGTTAATCGTCATTGATGTGCTGATCTTATCCAGCGGAATTTCGTCGAACAGCACATTCATGTCGTCGAGACTCGAGATCGCGACTCCCACCTTTCCCACTTCGCCCACGGCGGCGGGATGGTCGCTGTCATAGCCCATTTGTGTCGGCAAATCGAAAGCGACCGACAGCCCCGTCAGCCCCTGTTCAAGCAGATAACGGTAGCGCGCGTTGGATTCCTCCGCCGTGCCGAATCCCGCATACTGCCGCATCGTCCAGAAGCGGCCGCG
>JAHIZR010000473.1 GCA_018814465.1 bacterium
GGCCGCGCGCTTGTTACATTGACCGCAAACGAAATGCTCACATGGATTCCCTTCAACGCCGAGGGCTTGGCAATCTACGGAATCTCAGAAATGGGGAATGACCTTGATTTCATCTATCGGAACGATACACTCTGGGTCGAAAAAACACTCTATCCGGGGCAATCGGCGACCATCGAAATCCAACTGACTGCTCCAGCGATTCCCAACTTCTTCGAAGTCGGATATCATGTCGATTGGCAGCGGGTCTTTACCTTCGCGGAACCCTTCGGAGCGCGCCGTTGGTTCCCTTGCTGGGATCAGCCCTATGATAAATTCGACGAGATCACGATTGCCGTCAACATGCCTGAAGATTGGTCGCTGGCATCCAACGGTTTCCTGATTTCCACAACCTATCCCGAACCGGGCCGCAAACGCGAGGTATACCACTACGACGATCCGATCAGTACTTATCTGATTATGATTGCCGCCGGATTGTACTCGAAACGTATCGAGACGGTCAACGGTATTCAGTACCGCTACTTCACCTATCCGGATGACTCTGCGGATGCCGTCATTGATTGGGAACCGACTCCGCAGATGGTGGATGTCTTTTCAGAGCGATTCGGCGATTATCCCTTTGCGGCTTACGGAATGGTGGAAGCGGGCATCTTCGGCGGCTGGGGAGCCATGGAGCATCAGACCTTTACAACCTATGGCTATCGGCTGATCGACGGATTGAGATCTTATGAGGCGATTGTCGCGCACGAATTGGCGCACATGTGGTTCGGCGATTATCTTAGCCCGGTAGATTTCCGCAATATGTGGCTCAATGAAGGCTTCGCCACTTATTTTGCCGCTGTCTGGTTTGAAGAGGCTGAAGGGGAGGATATCTTTAGAGAAGAACTTGAATCAATGGCAAATGCCTATTTCTTTGAAGATGAAGATGAACTCCGTTATGCTGCCTATGATCCGCCGGAAGGCTTTCTCTTCGGCAACGTCGTCTATCAGAAAGCGGGCTGGGTATTGCACATGCTTCGCAAGCAACTCCTCGGTGACGAGCTGTTCTACGAGCTCATGCACGAATGGACATCGCGCTATGCTTTCGGCACGGTGGATACCGAAGACTTCATTAGTCTTGTGAATGAAATGTCAGGCGAGGATTACCGCTGGTTCTTCGACCAATGGATCTATCAAGCGGGACATCCGGAACTCTCGATGGAAGTTTCCGTCCTGCACGATATCGACGATGTGGTGATTCACTCGGTACAGACTCAGCATGATGCTCCCATATTTCGCTATCCGCTGCAAATACAAGTAATGACAACAGAACAGACGCTCACCCATACCATCTGGTTTCAGGATATTGACCAGACAGTTACTCTGCACATCCCCGGGGTGGTTTCTGCTCATTTGACTTATTTCCAGGATCTGCTCTATGAGACATCCGCAACCAGCACCGATCCCACGCATCCGGATCTTCCCCTCGAGGTTGCACTGCTTCCGGCTTATCCAAATCCCTTTAACTCGGCGGTCTCAATTCCCTTTGAATTGAATGCGCGATCTCACGTTAAAGTATCTGTCTATAATCTTCAGGGGCAAGTTGTCGGACAAATCGTAGATGCCGTCTTTAATTCCGGCAAACATACCTTAACTTTCGCTCCGAATGCAAACATTGCAAGCGGTGTCTATCTTGTCCGGCTTGCCGCCGGTTCGACCATTCAAACAGCTAAAATCGTTCTGGTGAAATAGGTGACGCCGCGCATTTCAGTTGTAATCCCCGCTTACAACGAAACATTCGAGCTGCCGAAGACGCTCGCCGCATTTGAACTTGCATACACGAACTACCAGCAGATTTACCCGGATAGTGAAATCGAGTTCGTTGTTGTTGACAATGCTTCCACTGATAATACGGCAGCAATCGCTCGGACGTGGGGCGCGCGTGTTGTTCATGAGCCGCATCGTCAAATCGCTCGCGCCCGCAATGCCGGCGCCCGGTCTGCAACGGGTGAAATTCTTGTTACCTGTGATGCCGACAGTCTGCCGCATCCGCAAATCTTCGTTAAAATCGAAGCTGAGTTTGCCCGGGGAGTCTTTGCGGGAGGAGTCCGAATTTGGGCAGAACCGCTTAAGCTCACTCAATTGCTTGTATTCCTGCTGGTTAATTTGGTCAGTCTGATCGGTCGACTTCCGGCAGGCATGTATTTTATTAAACGAGAGGATTTCCTCAAGCTTGGCGGTTTTGATGAATCCCTTTATGCCTTGGAGGATGTCGATTTCGCTTACAGACTTAGACGAGAATCCCGCCGCCGTTATTCGAAACTCTCGATTCTGTGGAACTATCCTATCCTGACCAGCACACGTAAGTTCAGAGTCAGCCGCATCCTCGATTGGTTTCGGATGGGAATACTGGTCTCGATCCGCCCATCGAAATACCTTAAAAACCGCTCCTACTGGGAGAATCTTTATTATTCACCAGAGCTCCGCGAGCAGGAGGAAAGTACTTCTTGAAGCTGCAACTATTAGCTGTCGGTAAACTCCGCGTCCCTTATTTTGAGGCGGGAGTCCATGAATACCTGACTCGCATTGAGCATATGCTTCCCATCGAGCAAATAGAAGTCCCCAGTGGATCGGGCGAGGAGTCCAACGGCAAAGGCGAGGGTACGCTTGTGCGGGAAGGCGAGCGTCTGCTGCGTCTTGTCA
>JAHIZR010000474.1 GCA_018814465.1 bacterium
CTTCCCGCTGGCTTCACGAACCTGCAGGCCGCGCCCATGCTCTGCTCCGGTGTCATCGGCTATCGCTCCCTGAAGCTCGCTGATGTTCCACCGCACGGCAAGCTCGGCATCTACGGCTTCGGCTCTTCGGCTCACATTACCATGCAGATCGCTCAAGCCCGCGGCGCGGAGTGCTTCGTCATCACTCGCGGGGACGCCGGACAAAAACACGCCCTGAAGCTCGGCGCGAAATGGGCGGGCGGTCCCAGCGACACGCCGCCGGTTTTACTGGACAGCATCATTATCTTCGCTCCCGCCGGAGAGCTTGTCCCGCTATCCCTGATCCATCTGAAAAAAGGCGGCTGCATCACTTGCGCGGGTATCCATATGACAGATATTCCCCAATTCCCTTACCACGATCTCTGGGGAGAACGCCGCATCCGCAGCGTCGCCAATTCCACCCGCGACGACGTCCGAGAACTCCTGCAAATCGCCGCCGACCTGAACTTGCAGCCGGACACCACCGAGTTCGATTTCGAGCACCTGAATGAGCACCTGCTCGCCCTCAAACAAGGCAAATTCGTCGGCACCGGAGTTGTCCGCATCGCCGTTGCTTGATATTCCAGCGATTTTATGGTAGATTACCATTAATCTGCCGCTTCACACAAGAAAGGAGCCTTCCACCCAACCCTGTTGCTAACCCTGCCTTCTAAATCAGGAAAACAACAAGACAAAAAACTAACCACATGGGGTCTTACCATGACTACGCGCCTTCTGATGCTCAGCATCATGCTCACGGTTTCTTGTTCCTTAGCGGCAGATGAAAGTTTTAAAAACTTCCGCATTCCCGATCACTACGTATTCGCTTCCGCCGTGTCGGGCAAGGGGTACTATGATCTGGAAAACGCCGGATATAAACATGGCGACATGCGGGATAGAGCAATCTATGGAAACGCATCGGGAAAAATATACTGGCTGAAAGATTCCGATGTGCTGCGTTCGATCTTTTCAATGAGTGCGGGATTGTCGAGTGATCGCGATTCATACCATTTCGATAATTGCGAGGATGGCTCAACAGGCGAGCAGGTCAGAAGCAGCAACAGCCATGACGCCTCGGCATCTTGGAAAGGATGGTTCTACCCGGCACAAATACCCTTGGGTATCTATACCGAAATGAACGGAAGCATCTCGGCTTCGGAATATCCGCGCACGCATACCGGCACATGGACCAGCGGCAATACGGACTATGCGGAAATTGAAGACAACTACGACAAAAGCAATCGAAGAACCGCCCGCCTCTACGGCGGAATAGTATGGGGGCGCGTACGGGATGTTACGACGCTCTACCGAGTTCGTATTCTGGAACAGCGCCTGATGGATGAAGGTGTGCTGTCCGCTGCACTGCAGCCTGCTACGCTGCAAAAGCTCGCCGGGCTGTATCATCAGGAATCCTATTACCAGTATTCATTTGAACGGCCGGATCGCTATTTCTGGAGGGACGTCGAGACCGTGCTGGCGGCGGATCCCGCCTTCCACAAGGAAGCCTTCGATCTTTATTCATTCTATTTGATGAATGAAACAATTAACGGCCACGCATGGCGGGTTCGTAATGCAGGCTTCGTGGTCGGACCAGTTGTTTCGCTCGACCACTCGTATGATAAATCCGAGTACAGGTATAAGGAATTCACGAGCTACCGTTCTCCGGATTCAACAGGTGTGGTGAACTTCCACGAGGGTAAAAGCGAATACGATCACAACAGTGACTATGTGTCCGTCGGCTTCAAAGCAGGTTATTATCTCCCTGTCAATTTGAAATGGCAGATTGACTTCATCTCGCAAATCTCAAGGGTTATTCAGCCTGAAGTTAAAGGGTATTCGATTTCGACGTCGCTCCAGACAACCTACGAAATCGCGGATCGATGGGAAACGCAGGGCTACATAAGCCATTCGCGGGCATTGCGTGATCCGGAGGATGAAGGGAATCAGTATCGCCCCTATTATTTTGATACTTACAGCAGTTGGGGAATCACTATGCAGGCACAAGTTAAATACTATATCGAAAGCCGGACGGCGCTGTCGCTTTCGATGCATTACTCACACTTTGAATACGCCGAGCCGGATGCGAACATCAACGACAATTACTCGAACGGTCTGCAATTTGAAATCGGACTCACCTATCATTTTACGGGAGTTATTCCCCAATATTTAGATGATTACTACTACTATTAATACAACTCTCACGGATTAACGCCTTGTCGACACGCTTAAAAACTACCCTGATCTTCGGTCTCTGTCTCATCCTCTTCATTGGCTGCACCAAACAAGAAGAAAAAAACTCCACGACCACGCCGCCGCCGCCACCA
>JAHIZR010000475.1 GCA_018814465.1 bacterium
CACGCTATGCGGGCTGGGATATTTTTATTCAGTTCTCGGAAGACGAACATCAGTTGAAATTATTTTTGAGCCAGGGGACGAATGGAATTCTATTGGCGGACTCGGATTTCAAACGGCGGTCGCAGCTGTTCGGACTGGGACAGGTGGATCGCGCGGGACAGCAGTTATCGGCGATCACGGCCAAGCGCGAGAAGCCGGATACGGATAATACACAGCAGTTTTATACGGTCTTTCAAGGCTGGATGCAGTCGGAGGGAATCAGTTTGGGGGAAAGAGCGGAAAGGTAAGCATCTCAGATTAATTTCAATATAGAGCGAGGGCGAACAATGGCATCAAGGCGCTTCATTATTGGCTTCAGTTATCTCGTTTTAGGGTTGTTTTTTGTTGCATACCAAGTTAAAGCCGATTCGATAGAGAATCTACAGGCAACTCTCAATGCGATATCGTACCAAGGAGTAACTCTATCAGGAGCACAAAGAAATGTACTGCTTCGATTAAGTCTATCATGGACGGAAGTTGATTCAGTCGGATTCTGTTCTGATTCACTGTATCCCAATGCCACGGGGAGTTCTTGCGACTACGGCATCACTTGTGACCCTTGCTATGACCACATTCTCTTTACGCCAGTTGATGACACTACGAGCTGCTTCACTTACGTGATCGCTTATCCTCATCGAATGATGGAAAGGCTAATACCTCACGAAATTGGCTGGAATCGATGTTTAGGAGACTGGACTGTTACGGGCGAACCCGATGATATTCAGTCTGATCCCCCGACAGTATATGAAAGGAATGTGGTACTATCAGGCAATGTGCTTGTTTCTATCCCATGCGGGACATGGACGATTCATTATGTAATCGATGGAATGAGGTGGGATTTTTACTGGGCATATCCACCGAGTTACCATTGTCGACAGGGAATGCAGGCTTTAATGGGAGGCGATGGAGCAGAATACAACTCTCTCTGGTCTCTTGCTTGGACCTATCCGATACTTGATTACGTAGAGGATCATTCGTGGATTCATTTGACCGATGAAGTAACCGCATCGCTTTGCGGACCATCACCGATAGATGCGCATGTGCAGATTCATTTCAATGGGTATGTGAAACCGGATGGTTCGGATGGAAAGGATTGGCTGCCGAGTCCGGGAGACTCCATCGGACTCAAGTTTGGATTTCAATCCGATGTCACGGGACCTATTAATGTTCGATATACCATTTCAGATATCAGCATGTGGGCGGGGAGGTGTATGAATGAGCCTTGGGCAGCACCCGCACCTCGACATACGGGATTGAAAGGCGAGGCTCC
Source organism: bacterium (assembly GCA_018814465.1). GTDB lineage: Bacteria > Electryoneota > RPQS01 > RPQS01 > RPQS01 > JAHIZR01. The sequence continues at coordinate 1,310 of JAHIZR010000475.1, forward strand.
GAATCCGATCACAGGCACTCAGTTTTATTTTGATGCGTGGATAGGGGATCCGGCTCAGTATGACTTGAAAGTGTACGATCTCAAGAGCAGTCTTGATCCTCTGTATGCGGAGTATATGGGGATTCCTGACAGCGTGAGTTTCGATTCGCTAAGCAAATCGATATCAACACTGGTAGCCGAAAAGGAGGTTCGCGGTCCATCCTCAGATGACATACTCTGGATTGTGGCGCGGGATTACGGGATGGATTGCAGTGTGACACCGACGGCGAGCGCGTTTCAGGGGAAGTTAGCATTCATGCAGGCTTTAGTGACGGAATTCGGGGACTCCGTATATAATGTTACCGTGCCCCGAGACAATGACGGCATAGACACGCTTTCTGTGGGATTTGCGACGGGGGATTTCATGGCTGACGCGTGGGAAGAAAAATGTTTTCCTGATTCGTTGGGATATGATATCAGAGAGATTCAGCCGTTCATTGACACTGCGGCGACAGCAGCCAGTTATCCGGTGATGGATAAGGACTCGATACCGCGTGGACGTAAAGTGCTGAATTGCTATTGGGATGGGGATTATTTGACAAACTGGGAGGAGTATCGCGGATTCATTGTATTATCAGATAGTCTGGATATCACTTCGGACAGTACGCATCGCCGGACGAATCCGAGAGAGAAAACGGTGTTTGTGCATTTCAGACCTGATATTCAGTCTGACGTAGCCGATAACATCCCCAAGTTCATCTTTCAAATGCCGGGGGTAGATGTTTATAACACAAATTATCTGCAAACGAACCTTGAACGGAATTCAAGCGAACGAAAGATAAGTGAGAACCGTACGGGGGCGTCAACACTATATCCCCCTCTGCTCTATCCAAGAAGTGTTCCTATAAACGATTCATACAGACCTAACGCAGTAACTTTTTGGCGTGCTCTCACGAGTGATAATGATCCAATCAATGATTTAGACACCCTGTATTCCATACAAAACGGAATAGCTCGTTTCAGCTTTGGTGGAACCATCTCGCATGGATTCGCTTTTCATGGAGAAAAGGTCGTAATTCCGAGCGTTACTAGTCGGATAATTGTAAGAACGGGTTCAATCTACCAGTATGGAAGGCTATCCAGCTACTATGATACTGATTCAGAGCTTTGGCGCAATACATACAGCCGATTGATTCAGCGAAACATCTCGCATGAATTTGGACATTCAGTAGGCATGAATCATGTTGATAGAAGTACTGGTGGATTTATGTATATTCCTGAGCCTATGCAAAATGAAGCCTATCCTTGGCCAGAGGAAATCTATCCTACTGGCAGTATGATTCAATTTCTAGTCAGGAGGCCATTACCATGAGACACCTAAAATCTACATATCTGATAATCCTTGTAGCTTGCATGAATATCGGCTGTGTTTTTTCACAAGTAAGGATTGTCGAAATGCCGGATGTAATCGCCTATGATCCGGGTAGTTTCCTCGCCGATTTTCCTAAGAATTATCCGGATCCATACTTCTCGTACCATTCGCTGACGAACTCTGACGTACGCATCTATGGCAGGTTTCCTTGGATTGGATATCCGAGCAGGCCGGCGATTCTGCCCGGATTGAATGACACTCTGCAATTCGCGGTCTTATTGTCTAATCGAACCGATAAACCTTATCTGCTGTCGGATAAAAACGTTGAAGAGTGGTTTGTACCTCAGGTTTTCGGTATTGAACAGGATATCCATAATGACATTCCAGTCAAAGACGAAAACTCGCTGAAATTCAAGTTCAGGGAGATTCAAGGGAATCCAGACACGCTTGCTGCAAATTCTTGGGATGTCAGTTTGGTATATGATGTTTGGAATCTTCCTCCCGGGACATTTCGACTGGTAGCAAAGGCAACCGACAATATCCCGAAAGAGTTTATCGGGCGCACAACCGGGGAAGTGTATATGATGAAGGAGAAAGGAGATCTTGCGGACTCAACGAATGTTCTTGAATCCTTTTATTTGCGCTATAAAAGGAGAGGAGATTGGGAGGCAGCGAAAGCAGTAACGGACTCGATTCTGAGTCTGAATAAGCACTCAATTGTCGGTTGGGGACTTATAAAGGACTGGTGTTGGGCGCAGAATAAGTTGGAATGCGCGATTGCTGCATTAGACAGTGCGATCAAGTATTTGGAGAATGATTCCGATCCGGCTGCGCCGACAAAGCAGGATCGAGAAAGCGATCCCGAAGCGGCTGGATGGTACGACCATTATTTGAATACATTCAGATGGGAACGAGATTTCCTTAAGCAATGATATACGTATGATGACTCGACTTTTCAGTATTCTAACGGCGATAACTATTATCGTTTGCTATGCGCTTGCCGCCGATCCGCCGCCGCCAGCCGGGGTGGAGCAGCAGACGGTGGAAGAGGCGGACTCTTTGGCGAAGCTGCTGTTCGGCGATGAGAAGACGGAAGACCGCGCGCGAAGTTATTTCGATCACGGCAAGGAAGACTTCGATGCCGGAGAACTGTTTATTCACGAAGCGGATTCGCTGCGGGCGATTGGGATTGATACGACGCTGCAACTGCCGGGGGGAGTGTTCGGGATGATCCGGCAGGCGTTCGGCGATTCGACGATGTCTTCGAAGGAATTGGAGACCCGCAAGCGCGCGGAGGCGGCCTTCAAAGCGGCGAAGAAGAATTTCGAGCGAGCTTTGAAGGAATCTCCGGCAATGAAGGAAGTCGAGCTGTGGCTGGCGGCGACCTTCGAGCGGCTGAACGAATGGAAGAACGCGGTGGATCTATACCGCGAGATTCTGAATGAGCGGCAGGGCGAACACCGGCTGTGGTTCAACTATGGCTATGCGGCGCTGCAGGACGCGCAGTATGACAAGGCGGTGACGGGCTTCGATCAGGCGATTCGCATGTTCGAGCTTTCCACCGGACAACCGGACTCGACACCGAATCGCTACCGGATTTTCGCGGGCGAAGCCTATCTAAAAACCTATCAGGACAAATCAGCCTTGAAGATGTTCCGCGATGCGCAGGCGCATGCAGACACTGTAACCGCCGCCGAACTGCAAAAGACGATTGACTGGATTTTGTGGGATAACGGCGGGATCGCGACGGTGGAATACCGCGACGCAGCTTACAAAGCGGAAGCGGAAGAAGACTGGAACGCGGCGCGGATTGCCTATCTGGGCGGCATCAGCAGCGCGCGGACAGAGAAGGCGCGCGATCACTTAGCGTTTCGACTGGCGCTGGTGCAGTTCAATTACGGCTCGAAGACGGAGGCGTTGGATCGCATGAAGCAGTTAGTTGAGATTCCGGCCGTGCCCGACAGCGAGCACGTGGAAGCTTATGGGAAGATGTTGTACGCCTATGCGAAGGATATGGAGATCGAAGGCGACCGCCGGGGCGCGCTGAGCTATTATCTGCACTCGACGAAGATTCCGTGGGAAGGTCAGGGCGCGGGCTTCGTCGCGATCGCGCAGATCGCCGCGAACGATATCGATCAAGCCATCACCCAAGCCGAGCGCGCGCTGGAGTATCCGCTGACGGACGACCAGCGCAAG
>JAHIZR010000476.1 GCA_018814465.1 bacterium
AAGTCACCAGCTTCCAGCCGATAGAAGTAAATCCCCGAAGGCAATAAGCTTGCATCAAAGGTAATCTCATGGTTGCCTGCTGTTCGGATTTCGTTTGTTAGAACAGCAACTTCGCGCCCCATTACATTATACACTGCCAACTTAGCAAAGTCTGGTGTCGGAAGATCGTAGACAATCTCTGTTGTCGCATTGAATGGATTGGGGTAGTTCTGATACAACGTGTATGCTGCAGGCAAGGGACGGTACGGCTTGTCAATATCCATCAGACAATCGAGGATGAATTCATTTGACAGCGCCGTGTCAACTCGCGTCGAACGATAGGCAAGGATCATCAGTCGTGATGGAACCAAGACTCGTCCGGCATCCGGAATCGTAAGTGAAAACGGATCGGTGGGATTTGTAAATCCACCCAGAGAGGTTTCGAACGGACCGCCGTCGATCGAAAGCCAGACTTGTAGACTGTCAACTGAATCACAAATGCGACCATCGATAAAGAATTCCTGCATGCAGAAAACCGTATCCGGGATAGATTCCTCGCAGTCGAACAAGGGCAGCAGTTGTGCGGAAACGGACATGCTCGGCAGCGAAAGTCCGCACTCGTTTGCCGCGTAAATCCGATATTCATGAAAGAAAGGATCATTAAGGCTGCTGTCGGCGAATTGGGTGACCGATGCCACGAGCGCGGCGAGAGCAGCTGAACTGTCATCTCGGAATACAAGGAAAGAATCAACGTTGCCCGAATCCGGTTGCCAGGAGAGCAGAATGCGATCACATTCACCCACAGCCTCGAGTCCGGTTACCGGTGCCGGAACACCCCAACGGATTCCCACGTCTCCGATGCCTTCATTGTAGCCGCAAGTGTCGCCGGCGGCTACAACATAGGTATAGATCGTATCGGGAAGTGCGGTCGAGTCGAAGAAAGACTCGGTATTCGGTTCGTCGATATAGAAGATGGTATCGAACGGATTACCCTGCGGACTGCCTTCCGGACTGCGACCGACACTGAAGCCGATTTCATTGTCCGCCATGTCTGTCCAGGTGATTAAGATTCCATCGCAAAGGCTGTCGGAGGCTTCGACATTAATGGGAGGATCAGGAAGAACCGGACGCGAGCCGGCATCCGCAACTGACCATGGCCCTTCACCACAACTGTTGAAAGCTTTAACGTTGTAATAGCAGATTTCTCCAGCGCTGATTACAGTATCACACCACGAGGTCACATCACGACCAACAATTTCGACGACTCCGGTGTCGAGACAGGCACTTCTCTCAACAATATAACCTGTCTCATCTTCAAGATCATCCCATGAAATAAACACACATGATGGAAACTCACAATCATCATCGCTGGCATGAACGTTCTGGACTTGTCCGGGCGGATCGATGCATGGTTCAGGTATTGGTTCAAGCAATGCGCCACCGGGATCCATATAGCATGTCCAGCAAGGTTGATTAAATGTTCCGCCTGTCGGACAAGTAATGATAAATTGATGCGCTCCTGGTCCGATAACCACGGGATAACTTGACCAAGCCGGAATGAAATCACTTTCGGTTTGGCGTCCTACTAATAAATATACAGGCTGGAATGCTGGGACTGCTCCTTGGTATTGCAATACGGGCGAGATAAACTCGCCGCATTCAAATGGCCATTCGTTTACCGGCCAAACTTCTCCAACGATTCCGTTATGCCCAACTGGACATGGCAAATCTCCGGTTGTATATACGGGTCCGGCGATGCCGCTAAGATCGCTGTCAATCATTAACCTGACTTTGATTGTTGAATCACAGAGCTCGGGACTCGAAGGATCTGCACAGTCGTATGTAAGTGGGAACCAACCCGGGCTGGCTCCTTCCGTCCAGACGAAATAAAATGAAGCCCCTTGCCCGAAGGCAGTCCCGGATATAAGAATCAGAAGGCAGGTTATGATTGAAAATTTTCGAACCATGAATCCTCCTTGTCGAGACATTCGATCCTGTCTGTAACAACTTAGCACTTTCCTGCATATACGCCTGTAAAACAGATACTTAGCAAATCTTAGAGGTATATTATTAATATAGGTAGATAATTATGTTTGTCAAGCGAGATTGTGAATAAAAATAAAAATCCCCGTCGGAAAGATGGGGATTTGTATAAGAGTCCGCTGCTGATTAGAGGATTATTTCGTCAGCCGCTCCAACACTTCGCGATAAGCGTTTCCGGTTTTCGCCGCGATGTTGGGAGGAAGTTCGGGACCGGGATAGGTTTTGTCCCAGTCGAGAGTTTCGAGATAGTTGCGGACGATCTGTTTGTCGAAGCTGTCCTGATCGTGTCCCGGTTCATATTTGTCCGCCGGCCAGAAGCGCGAGCTGTCGGGAGTCAGCACTTCATCGACAATGACAATCTCACCGTCAATCACACCGAACTCGAATTTGGTATCAGCAATCAGGATGCCGCGCGCGCGGGCGTGCTCCCGTCCGGCTTCGTACATCTTGATGGAAATCTCGCGCAGCTTCTCGGCAGCATCCTTGCCAACTTCGTTGATCATACGGTTAAAGTCGATATTCTCATCATGACCGCTGGTGGCTTTCGTTGCCGGAGTAAAAAGCGGTTCGGGGAACTGCTGACAGTGCTGCAAACCTTCCGGCAGTTTGTGTCCGCAGACCGCGCCGGTTTTTTTGTAGTCTTTCCAACCCGAACCGGTGATAAAACCGCGCACCACACATTCCACCGGAAAGACCTTCGCCTTCTTTACGACTTCCACCTGACCGGGATC
>JAHIZR010000477.1 GCA_018814465.1 bacterium
ACCGCATTCTGTTCCAGAAAGGCGCGGCTCAGATTCGTCAGGACATCCTGGGGAACCCGCGGAACTTCCCACGATCCCCGTCCCGTATTAGGCGGTTCGGGATCTCTGGTGTTGAACAGATCGCAACCCACAATCAGCACCGCAATCCCCAGCAAATATAGCCACCGGCTCTTCACGGACTCTTTGCCTATCTGACCAGAAAATAAGTGACGATCAAAACCGGAGCCAAAAGCGGAATCGCGTATTTCCCCGTGTATTCGATAAAACTCGGAGTCGCGACTTTTTCATGCTCCGCGATCGCCTTGCACATGAAATTCGGACCGTTGCCGATATAGGTCATCGCGCCGAAGAAGACGGCGGATATCGAAATGGTCCTCAACATGTCGGCGTGCTCCAAGGCAAACCGCATTACATCGGCTTTATCGCCAACATTCAGATCAAAGAGTCCCATCCCCGCAGACAGGAAATTCAAATAGGTGGGGGCATTGTCCAGCACCGCCGAGAGCCCACCGGTGATCCAATAGAACTGCGACGCCGTTGTAATTCCCAGCGAAGCCGCGTTGGCGGACAACCAATCCAACGCAGGAACCATCGCGGCAAAAATCGCCGCGAAAAGAATTGCGACTTCCTGAATCGGGTGGAAATTGAAGTTATTCTGGGTATGGATTTCCTTTTTCGTCGTCAGGTAGGAACCGACAGCGGCGGCAATCATCAATCCTTCGCGCAATAAAATAGGTTCGGTGACGAATGCGGCGGCGAGGATCATGAAAATGAAGAACAGATTCTGGAGTCCGTCGAATACAATTGCATTCGGCTGCAGGGCAACCTGCTTATCCGCTTCATTTTGCTTACGGAAATTCCTCTGATCGATGATGAAGAACGTCGCGAGCAGAATCGCAATACCGACAAGCCACTTGTACCAGAGCGCGGTTAAAACCCAAAAGAAAGGAACGCCGCGCAGATAGCCCAAAAACAAAGGCGGATCACCGATCGGAGTCAGCGCTCCTCCGCAGTTCGATACGATAAAGATGAAAAATACAATATGGTATTTGCTGAAGCGCCATTGATTGCCGCGAATGAACGGTCGAATCAGGATCATTGACGCGCCGGTCGTGCCAAAGATATTTGCGATCACCGCTCCAATCGCCAGCAGGACTATATTCTGCTTCGGGCTGAATTTCCCGCCCGGCAAACCGACATGAATGCCGCCCGACACAACGAAGAGGGACCCGATCAAGGCAATGAACGACAGATACTCATGACCGGTATGCAGCATGTGCGTCGTGGCATGCCGGAAGAAAACATAATAGACCGCGACAATAACTCCGAGCGGCAGCGTAACCCATGGGTAGTTCTTGGCCCACCAGCGCGGCGCGATCAAAGGCCAGAGCGCGATCTGGAGCAAGATCAGCGCAAAGGGAATCGCCCAGAGGAGAGAGGGCGCGCTGTGAGTCACACCGGCTGAGAGGAGGGGGAGATTGGCAACGGGGATCAATTAATTCTCTTTAAAATGAAAACAAATTTACGCTTGTTATATCTCAGCACCGATGTACTGTCTGACTAAAAAACATAGAACCGGCTGCAGCAGATTCCAGGCGCGAATGCGGTTCGGTTCGGGGCGACGCAAGGTTCGCGGCAGTTCGATATGCAGCGCCTGCCTGGCAACTTCAGGACGCATCACGCCATCCTGTTTGGCGCGTTCCGCCGAGAAGTGAAGCTGATGAAGCGGTTCGATGCGAAATTCAGGAAGGTTCGCGTCAACGGCCTGATTCTCTTGATAGACATCGAGCAGCTTTTCCGCCAGTTCCCGTTCCACACCGAGAGTGGCAATTTCGATCGATTCATTTCGCCGCTGCCCGTGAAACTCGATCAACAAATCGATGGGAAGCGCTTGCGCTCCCGCCTGCGAAATCGCCCGCAGATATTGATCGAAGGCTTCGCGGGCGCGCTCCGTCACGCGCTCTTCACCATAGGGCATCGCCGATTCCGTCGGACGATTCACATGAATATGCCGTCCGATCGAAACGGGAATATCGTACTCGTTTTCGTCCCGGAAATTATATGCCACCACTCTGCCCGCTGCGAACTCCGTCGCGGCAATCCGGCTGAAAAACTGAGTCCAGCCGTCGAACCGGGCATGCGGGGCCGCGATCACAATCGATTTCGAACAGCGACACACCTGCTTCACTTCGATCGTGGCCGGAATTAATTCCCTGAGCTTGGCTTGCGCAGCCGCTCTGTCGAATTCCCCGACATCTTCAAGCGAAATCACAGCCGCCTCGCTTTGAAGAAAATTAAACAGCTCACTCTTGATCCGGTCCGCTGTCATTTCGTCAGCCTGTTGTAGCGGTCGAAGGCATCCAAAATATCTTTCGGCTGATAGCCGCGCCCTTTGTCGTCCGTTGTCTGAATCTTCCCGGCGGCGATCTCTTCCCGCGTCACCCAGAGATATTCGCTATGTTCATCGCTCAGGCGGATGTCACTCGAACCGGCTGCCGCCAGATAATTGATGGCGATCAACGGTTCGGCCTGCTCGGTTATTCTACCGAACCAAGTATGCGCAACACCTATAAGCCGCACTTCCAGCCCGGTTTCTTCCCGCACTTCGCGGCGCATTCCCGCGACAGGATCTTCGTCAACCTCTAATCTCCCGCCGGGAGGAACCAGAGTATGGGGGGGCAGCGTTCTTCGCAGCAGCAGCAGCTTTCCTCCAAAGAAGATGTAAGCCGCGGCCGCAACCCGGTGGGTCCGCGCTTCCATCACGAAGTCCCGTCCGCTGTTTTTCGATCCCAGATACTGACCGTAGTATCCCCAAACACTCTTGATTTTCGCAGCAACAATCCGGGAACATCCGGCGGGGCGTGCTTCTTTGAATGCTCCACGACAAGCACTCCGGCCAGCGCGAGCAATCCTGATTCCATGATCGCATCGACGAGCGAACCGGGGCTGACCGCTTCATAGGGCGGATCGGCAAAGATCATATCAAAGGGTTCTTCCCAGCGGTGCGCACTGTGAAGAAAATGTGACACATCTTCCCGAAAAATCATCGCGCGTTCTTCAAGATGATACTGCGCCAGCGCTTTTTCGATGCGTTTCTGGGCTGTCCGGGAATTCTCCACGAAAACGGACAACGCGGCATCGCGCCGCAGCGCAAGCACTCCATAGGAACCGACGCCCGCATATAAATCCAGCACGCGCCGACCTTCGGTTTCGCCCATCAGTATATCAAAAACCGCTTCCAGTGTTCGCGAAGCCGTCGGCCGCATTTCATAGCTCGACCGCTTTCTATGCGAACCGGAAGACAGGCGGACAGCCATTTCTTAACCTCGTCTTCCTGAATCCAATCCCGTCCCGCCTCACTCATCAGCAATAACACATCGGTCTCGAACCGCTTCAAGTTTCTTCGGTCCGATGCCGGAAACATCCATCAATTCTTCCACACAGTTAAATGGTCCGTTCGCTTCCCGATACTCAACAATTCTCTGCGACAGGACGGCTCCGATGCCATGCAGCCGCTGCAGTTCGATGGCGGAAGCGGTATTGATATTAACCGGCGCTTTCGCCATTTCTTCGCGGACAAACATGATCGAATCCGCCTGTCTGCGCAGCGCCTGAGCTGCGGGAGTTCCAGTCACCATACCGATCGGAACATTCAGGCTTGCGCTCAGCGTGCGCTGCGAGATTCGATATCCGATCCCGGCAATAAAGGAGATCCCCAGAATCCAGATCAGTGTGCTGCGACTGAAATGAAATTTCCAGATCAACTGCCGAACGCCTCCCTTACCCTTTCGAAGAAGCCTTTTTCGTTGGTTTTCACTTTGAAATTTTCGCTATCGCGCAGCTTCTCGATGGCCGCACGATCCTCTGAGGACAGCTTGGAGGGAACATATAGTTTGATTTCGATGAGTTCATCGCCGCGACCGTAGCCGTTCACTGCAGGCAAGCCTTTATTGCGCATACGAAGCACTTTACCGGGTTCAGTCCCCGGCTCGATTTTCAAGCGCGCGCGCCCGGTCAGAGTCGGCACTTCCACATCGTCGCCAAGCAGCAATTGCGGAATCGACAGTGTAAGCGTGTAATAGATATCATCCCGTTCGCGCACGAAATACTCGTGTTCCTTTTCTTCGATGAGCGCGATCAAATCTCCTGTCGGGCCGTTGCGCGGTCCGGCGTTGCCTTCGCCGCGCAGCGTCAGGTAATGTCCTTCCGCCACTCCCTGCGGGATATCGACGGAAATAGTATCCTCGCGCTTTTCCCGTCCTTCGCCGTTACAGGTCGTGCAGGGCGAGGCGACAATCGTTCCTTCCCCCTTGCATTGGGGGCAAGTCTGAACGTTAACAAACTGTCCGAGGATGGTACGGGATACCTGCCGGACTTGACCTTGCCCGCGGCAGGTCGGACAGGTCTGGACGCTCTTTGAATCCGCCGCACCGCTGCCGCCGCAGACGCTGCATTTGCGGTAGCGTTTGAGGCGGATGGTTTTCTTTGTTCCGGTGCTGATTTCTTCGAGCGTCAAAGGAATCTTAACTTTGATGTCCGAGCCGCGCATTTTAGTGGATCGACCGCCGCCGCCCCCGCGACCGCCGCCGAACATATCCCCGAACATCCCGCCTTCCATGAACTGGCGAAGAGCATCAGAGAGATCAAACTCGAATCCGCCCGGACCGCCATGACCGGCGCCCGCCCCCGGCCCCGCCGCCGCATGACCGAAGCGATCATAGCGGGCACGCTTTTCGGCATTGTTCAGTACCGCGTACGCTTCTCCGATTTCCTTGAACTTTTCTTCAGCGCCGGCATCTCCCTTGTTCTTGTCGGGATGATACTGCATGGCGAGCTTGCGGTAGGCTTTTTTTATCTCCTCCGCGCTCGCGCCGCGATCGACACCTAAAACCTCGTAGTAATCTCGTTTCCCTGCCATGGTTACGCTTCTTCCGACGTTTCAGTGCTGTCATTCGTGCCGCTCTCCGCCGCGGATTCCGGTTCCGTCGAAACGACGACCTGAGCATGACGTATGACACGGTCTCCCATGACATAGCCGGGAGTGATTACATCGAGAATCGTCCCGGCGGGAAAATCCTCCGTGGGCTGCATCATCAAAGCATCGTGACGATCGGGATCGAAATCCGTCCCGCGCCCTTCCATCGCCTGCACATGCTGCGCATCAAAGAAAGCATTCAGCTTATTGTGAATCAATTCGACGCCCTTCACGAAAGCATCATCCGGCTTGATGTTCTCTTTAAGCATGCGATCGAAATCATCTTTCACGGGAAGCAAGGAAACAATGAGCGATTCCCGCACTATCTGACCCAGCATCTCGGATTCCTGCCGCTGACGCTTGCGGAAATTATTGAACTCCGCAAGCTGGCGCAAATATTTGTCGCGCCACTCCGATGATTCGCGACGCGCTTCTTCTTCCGGCGTCAGTGATTCGACTTCCTCCGGGGGCGACTCCGCTCCAGCATTAACCGTTTCCTTGGTCAGATCTTCTTCGTCTTTATTCTGCTCGGTATTCCGGATATCTTTTTCGTGAGACTTGCTCATAATGCTCGGTCGTTTTATTTCAGATGCCTGGTGACGGTTTTAGCGGTGAACTCGAGGAGGGTTTTCATTTTTGAATAGTCCATCCGGGTCGGTCCGATCACGCCCAGCTTGCCTGACATCGTGGCGGTTTGATAATCGATGGCCAATACCGACAAGCTTTTCGCGCGCTGGTCGATGTTTTCGCTGCCGATCGAAATCGTCACCGGACGCTGCGCCTGCTTACTCAACAAGTGAACAATGATATTCTTGTCTTCGACAAGCTCGATAATTCCCCGCATCGAACGGGGATCGGAAAACTCGGGCTGCTCAATGACTTTGGAGCGTCCATCAATCACAAGATCACTGCTGTCGGGGAATGTGAACAGTTTTTCCGCCGATTCCACGAAGAAGCGGATCAATCCCGCCGGAGTGGACGGCATATTATGCATGCGGTCACTGATCTGTTCGCGAATCTGAGAGAGCTTCAATCCGGCCAGCCGTTGATTCAAAATGTACGCGAGCTGTTGCAGATGGTCTTCCGACACCGACTGTTCCAATTCCACCATAATCGTACGGGTGGGACCGGACTGCAAAGTAATCACAACCAGCAAACGATTATCCGACAAGCGAGCCAACTCGACCCGTTCCAGCACTGCGTTGTCCAGCGATGGCGTGACGACCACCGACAGGAGACTGGAAGCCGAGGAAAGCACTCTGCTGGTGGTTGCAAGAATCTCATCAAGCTCATGTGACACTCCATCAAACTGCCGCTCGATCTCCTCCTGTTCCAGAGATGACAACTCGCAGGTTTCCATCAGATCATTTACATAAACGCGATAGCCAAGATCCGAGGGAATCCTCCCCGCAGAAGTATGCGGTTGTGACAGCAGTCCCATTTCCTCTAAGTCCGCCATGACGTTGCGAACGGTTGCCGGCGACAGATTAATGCCATACTTTTTCGCAAGCTGCCGCGAACCGACGGGATTAGCCGTCAGGATGAAGTGATGAACAACGGCCCGCAGGATGTCGCGTTCACGATTGCTTAGGGATGGAATCTTGTTCACAATAATTCGAAATAATGCTCTATTAAACAGACTCTTAAATTTGAGAAGGAGTTCCCGGTTAAGTGCTTGAGCTGTTTAGTAAATAGCTAAGATACGGAGATTTGTGCGCTTTGTCAAGCAAGAGCTTGCATTTTTATGTCAAATAATAATAAATAATTACAAGGCGACATGTGCTGAATTTCACAATTTGCCGATAACTCCTGGATTAGTCCTATCACAAGCTAAAACAATGGTTTTGCTATAGTAGGGGCGATGTATTATTAGCAGACATACTTTACGGTTGCTTGAAGCGGGTAAAGAAAAGACCCGGCAGTAAGCCAGGCCTTTAAATAAGAATCCTTAGGAATCCATCGAATTGAATAATATGGAATCCTTTCGCAACACGCGGGAGCGTGTTGTCGAGTACTCTGTCGCACTTGAGATGCTGGACAAAGATGACCGGGATTCCGGCCGGGATGCGCGCTACTACATTCTCGTTAGTAAAAAGTCTCT